>NZ_AKJI01000076.1:0-66368 GCF_000282415.1 Pseudomonas sp. GM60 | reverse complement strand
ATGGCGAGCCTTAGCGAGCCACCGAACGAAAGGGGCAAAAGCGCTTGGTTACTTGGCGCTCTTCCAAGTGACTCGCCGTAAGGGCGAAACCCATATCAGCCATCACCAAACCAATGGATATGTACACCAACCAAAACCCGTGCAACCCAGAATCCCCCACAACCCCAGCATTAATTCGAAACAATCTCGTCGCTCTTAACCGGCTAAAGTAGTCAAAATGCCTCTTTTTTTGACCGCCATCCGAGTCGAGATCCCTCCATGCGAACCCATCTGCGTCTGGTCGCCCTGAGCGCCCTGTTCATTTCGTCCCTGGCCCAGGCCGCCGACCTCATCCCCATCGAGGTCCACCGCGACGCCAACTGCGGCTGCTGCAAAAAGTGGATCAGCCACCTGGAGGCCAATGGCTTCAAGGTCGAGGATCACGTCGAAGCCAACATGAGCGAGTTCAAGCAACAGCACGGCGTGCCGCCACGCCTGGCGTCCTGCCACACCGGTTTGATCAACGGCAAATTCGTTGAAGGCCATGTCCCGGCCGATCAGGTGCTGGCCTTGAGCAAGCGTGACGATCTATTGGGCGTGGCCGCGCCCGGCATGCCCATGGGTTCGCCCGGCATGGAAATGGACGGCATGAGCGACGCCTATCAGGTGATCGGCCTGAAAAAGGACGGCGCTGACGTGGTGGTGGCGGACTACCCCGCCGCCCATTGATGTCTGCGGCGTACATCGGGCTGTTTTTCGCCGCATTCGGTGCGGCGACCCTGCTGCCGTTGCAGTCCGAAGCGGTCCTGGTGGGGCTGTTGCTCAGCGAGCAGTACTGGCTCTGGTCGCTGCTGGCAATTGCCACGCTGGGCAACGTGCTCGGCTCGCTGCTGAACTGGTGGCTGGGTCGCGGTATCGAGCGGTTTCGCGACCGGCGCTGGTTTCCGGTCAGCCCAGGCCATCTGGACAAGGCCCGCATTCATTATCAGCGCTACGGTCATTGGTCGTTGCTGTTGAGTTGGGTGCCTGTCATCGGTGACCCACTGACGCTGGTCGCCGGCGTCATGCGCGAACCGCTGGGGCGCTTCCTGCTGATCGTGACGCTCGCCAAAGGCGCCCGTTACGGCGTGCTGGCCCTGGCGACTTTGGGCTGGATCGGTTGAACCATCACCCGCCGCGATTGCCTGTGCTTAATGCCGCCCTAATCATGCCGATCCAGCATCGCCGATTTCCTCTGGAGTCCACCCATGCCCCTCGCACGCTCCCGCTGGCTACCGAGCCTGCTGCTGACCGCCGCACTGCCGGCCATCGCGGCCGAAGGTCCGGAATATGGCCCCGAACTGCAAGGCTTCGAATACCCCTATACGCTCAAACATTTCGCCTTTGAGTCCCAGGGCCAGTCCCTGCAAATGGGCTACATGGACGTCGCCGCGCACGGCAAGGCCAACGGGCGCAGCATCGTGCTGATGCATGGCAAGAATTTCTGCGGCGCAACCTGGGACACGTCGATCAAGGCCTTGAGCGACGCCGGTTACCGGGTCATCGCGCCGGACCAGATCGGTTTCTGCACCTCCAGCAAACCGGACAATTATCAGTACAGCTTCCAGCAACTGGCGGCCAACACCCAACAACTGCTCAAAGCCCTCGGCATCCAGAAAGCCAGCCTGCTCGGGCATTCCACGGGCGGCATGCTCGCCACCCGCTATGCGCTGCAATATCCCGAGCAGGTCGAACAACTGGCGATGGTCAACCCAATCGGTCTTGAAGACTGGAAAGCCCTCGGCGTGCCGTATCGCACGGTGGATCAATGGTACGAGCGTGAGCTCAAGGTGACGGCGCAAGGCATTCACGACTATCAGCGCAACACTTATTACGACGGCCGCTGGAAACCCGAATTCGACCGCTGGGTAGACATGTACGCAGGCATGGCCAAAGGCCCGGGCAAAACCCGGGTGGCGTGGAACTCGGCACTGCTTTACGACATGATCTTCACCCAGCCGGTGTACTACGAATTCAAGGACCTGAACGTGCCGACGCTGTTGCTGATCGGCACTGCCGACTCCACGGCCATCAACAAGGACATCGCCTCACCCGAGGTCAAAGCGAAAATCGGTCACTACGACGTACTCGGCAAACAGGTGGCGAAACTGATTCCTCACTCGACGCTGGTCGAATTCCCCGGCATGGGCCACGCGCCGCAAATGGAAGAACCGGCAAAATTCCACCAGGCCCTGCTCGCCTGGCTGAACAATTCCAACCCCGTTCATTGATGAGGTAAGGCGGATGGCTGTGCAGATTGCGGTACTCGATGACTGGCAGGATGTGGCGCGGCAGGTGGTTGACTGGTCGGCGCTGGACGTCATCTGCCAGGTGAGTTTCATCCATGACTATCCGGCGGATAACGAAACGCTGGCAGCACGGCTGGCCGGGTTTGAAGTGATCTGCGTAATGCGCGAGCGCACCCGCTTCGATGAAGACCTGCTGCGTCGGCTACCGACACTCAAACTGCTGGTCACCGGCGGCATGCGCAACGCTGCCCTCGACCTGAAAGCCGCTGCCGCGCTTGGCATTCAGGTCAGCGGCACCGACAGTTACAAACACGCCGCGCCGGAACTGACCTGGGCGCTGATCATGGCGGCCACCCGCAACCTGGTCGTGGAAGCCAACGCTCTGCGTGCAGGTAAATGGCAACAAGGCCTGGGTGGCGACCTGCACGGCAAGACCCTGGCGATTCTCGGTTTGGGCAGCATTGGCCAGCGAGTCGCCCAGTTTGGCCAGGTGTTCGGCATGCGGGTAATCGCCTGGAGCGAAAACCTCACAGCCGAACGCGCCGCCGAAGTGGGCGTGACCTACGTCAGCAAGCAGGCGTTGTTCGAACAGGCCGACGTGTTGTCGGTGCATCTGGTGCTCAGCGACCGCAGTCGCGGCTTGGTCAACGCGCAAGCGCTGGACTGGATGAAACCCACCGCACTGCTGGTCAACACGGCTCGCGGGCCGATTGTCGATGAGGCGGCGCTGATCAAGGCGTTGCAAAAACGACGGCTGGCCGGTGCGGCGCTGGACGTGTTCGAGCAGGAACCCTTGCCCGCTCATCACCCGTTCAGGACGCTGGAGAATGTGCTGGCGACGCCGCATGTCGGGTACGTCAGCCAGCAGAATTACCATCAGTTCTTTTCGCAAATGATCGAGGACATTCAGGCCTGGTCAGCTGGAGAGCCGATCCGGTTGCTCAGCTGAGACCCGTTCATCGCCGGCTTGCCGGCGATTGCTCGCACCACAGATCTAACTGGCCTTCACCGCGACAAACGCCGCCGTCACATAAAGCACCGTCACCACGTCCTTGCCCCGCAATTCGGGCTCAGCGGCGATCAGCACGCGAATTCGCCCATCCACCTTCGCCCTTCCTGCACTGATAAAGCCGCGACAAAACGGGTGGACACCCAGATCGACCACGGACCTGTGTGCGCGTGCCTTGAAAAGACCGCCAGAAAGAAATGAATAATTGTTCACCCTGCGGTGTTCATGACAGCGAAGACTCATCATTTCGGCCTGCGGGATAACACCTTGCGTGCATGTTGCCGGGGCGTGGTTGAACTGAAACGAATAAACCAGTGGAGATCATCCATGAATACCCGTCTTACTGTTTTTACCGTTCAGCTACTACTTGCCTTTGCGTTGTCCGCTACCCTTGCATTGGCCAATGGTGACGATGACGCACCGGCCAGGCCCAACTGCCCGAAAGGCCAGGTCTTCGACTCCAGGTCGCAAAAATGCGTGAGGCAGACCAGCGGCGAGGTATCCGATGCCGACCGCACCGATTACGCCTATCGGCTGGCAAAGGACGGTCGCTACGAGGAAGCCCTGGCACTGCTCGACACGCTGAAAGAACCCGACACCGCCAAGGCGCTCAACTATCGCGGCTACGCTACGCGTAAACTGGGGCGCACCGACGAGGGCATCGGTTACTACCTGCAATCGGTCAAACTCGATCCGCAGTACGCGCAAGTCCGCGAGTACCTCGGCGAGGCTTATGTGATCAAGGGCCGGCTGGATCTCGCCCAGGAGCAGTTGCAGCAGATAAAATCGATCTGCGGCAGCACCTGCGAGGAGTACCGGGACCTGGCTGAAGCCATTAACGATTCATCGAAAACCTGACAGGACGGAGGTCGCCATCGCCAGCGATCAGGCAATACGGGCAGAGCTGGGCCAGCACCTGGCGCGCTTATGGCGCTACGGCCTGCTGCTGTCCCGGCAGCGGCATGTCGCCGAAGACCTGGTGCAGGCCACCTGCGTGCGGGCGCTGGAGTGTGCCGGGCAATTTGTCCCCGGCAGCCGCCTGGACCGCTGGCTGCTGAGCATTCTGCATTCGATCTGGCTCAACGAAGTGCGTTCGCGCCGAGTGCGTCAGGGCCAGGGGCTGGTGGATGCCGACAACGCCTTGTCGTTCGACGGTGAATACGCCGCGCAAACCCACGTGCTCGCCACGCAGGTGATTCGGCGCGTCGATGCGCTGCCTGAAGCGCAACGCGAAACGGTATTTCTGGCCTACGTGGAGGGCCTGTCCTATCGCGAAGTCGCCGAAGTCCTGGACGTGCCCATCGGCACGGTCATGAGCCGCCTGGCCGCGGCGCGGGCGAAACTGGCCGAGTACCCGCCCTTGCACGCGGTGTCGAACCCTTCCACAGGAGAACGTCGATGAACGATCACACGATGCCTACGGACGAGCAACTGGTGGCCTACCTCGACGACCAACTCGATAGCGATCAGCGCACCCGCATCGACGCAGTCATCGCCGAAGACTCGATGCTCAACCTGCGCCTTCAATGGCTCGCCCGCAGCAGCCTGCCGTTCAAGGCCGCCTACGACGAACTGGCGCAACAGGCGCCCGTGGACCGCCTGCAAGCGATGCTCGACACCTTGCCCTCGCCTGCCCGGCCGGCGATAAATCGGCGCAGGTTCCTCGCGGCGGCAGCCGGCCTGGTGCTGAGCGGCGTGCTCGCGGACCGGTTGTTCCTTGGCTGGCAGGCGAGCCAGCACAAATCCAGCTGGCGAGGCCTGGTGGCGGACTACATGTCGATGTACGTGCCGCAAACCCTGGAACACTTGCCCAGCGACGAAGCCACTCAGCGCGCGCAATTGCACACCATCGACGCACGCCTGGGGCTGCGCCTTTTACCGGCTCAACTGAGCCTGCCACGCGCTGAGCTCAAACGCGCACAAATCCTCGAATACGACGGCATGCCCATCGCCCAGATTACGTATCTGGACCCGGCGCACGGCCCCATGGCGTTGTGCGTCACCCGCTCAAACAGCGGCAGTCGCCACTTCGCCCACGAGCGTCGGCACGGAATGAACGTGGTGTATTGGGCGGACATGGAACATGCGTGGATGCTGATCGGGCACAACCCGGCGTCGGAGCTGGAGGAGATGGCGAAGGTGTTGCGCAGTCGGCTAAGCGCGTGACCTGTAGGAGCCGGCTTGCTGGCGATGGGGCCATCAGACATTGCGTTGAATTCAAGGACGCCATCGCCGGCAAGCCGGCTCCTACACAGGTTTTGCGGCGGTCATCAGGCCGGGATCGGTAACCACAAACGGAACCGTGCACCGCCCAGCGGAGACGGTTCGACAGTGAGCGTGCCGCCCTGTGCCTCCAGCGCCCGACGACTGATCGCCAATCCCAGGCCAAAGCCACCTGTCGCCCGATCGCGACTGCGATCCAGTCGATAAAACGGCTCGAAAATCCGCTCGCGTTCGTCATCGGGAATGCCGATCCCGTCGTCATCGACCCAGATTTCACACCCCTTGGCACAGACCTGAACCCCGATCTGAATACGCTTCTCGCAGTAGCGCATCGCGTTGCGCAGCAGGTTCTGAATCGCCCGGGCAGTCAGCCGAGGATCGAGTGTGAAGCGTTCGAGCTGGCCGTGAAGCAGCACGTCGATCACGATTTCAGGGGATTCCAGCTCCTCATCGACACTGCCCAGAATGCTGTCGATGAACTCATCCAGCGACACTTCCACCTGTTCCGGTAGCCGGGCCGGATTTTGCAAGCGGCTATAAGACAGCAGCTCCAGCACCAACTCATCCAGTTCACGAATGTGCGCGACCAGCCCTTGCAGGCGCTCCCGACTGGCAGCCGGCAAATCGTCGGACAGTGCCAGCGCGAGACCAAAATCCAGGCGGGTCAGCGGTGTGCGCAGCTCGTGAGAAACGGCGTTGAGCAAATCCCGCTGCTGGTTCAGCAGGTTTTCGATATCGCCGGCCATGGTGTCGAAAACGTTGGCCAGGCTACCGATGTTGGAGTGCGTGGGGATCTGGGTGCGCTCGCTCAAATGCCCCTTGCCGAAGCGTTCAGCCGTGCCTTTGAGCCGCTCCAGGTCGCGCCAGTGCGGGCGCAGCCACAGCAACAGGCACGCGAGCATGGTCGCGCCGATCAGCACGTTGATGCTCCAGTACAGCAAATTCACGTCCAGCGGGTCCGGCGGCACGACCATTTGCACGACGGTTTGCGAGTTCAACGGTGCCACCGCCAGCGTGCGCCAGCCCCAGTCGCCGATGCGCACGACATTCTCGCCACGCTGCAAACGTTTCTGTTCCGCCAGGGTCAGGCCGTCATCGTCATTGCGGCTGAGGACGATGTGCAGCGGGTTGAATTCCTTGTCCATCTCGGCCGCCAACGCCGGCCACTGCGTTTCGGGCACGGCGTGAAACTGTTTGACGATCAGCGACTGCAACCCGCGCGAATAATCGAGGTTGTAGGTGACAAAGCGCTCCTGGAAGACCTTGATCACCACGTCCGGCACCAGATAAATCGCCGCGCTGTACGAAATGATCGTCACCAGGTACAGGCGAAAGAGGATTCTGAACATCGTCTCAGCATTCCCACTCGGAACGGCTGAACAGGTAACCCTTGCCCCAAACAGTCTTGATCTTGCGCGCCTCGCCGGCGTGGTCGTCGAATTTACGCCTCAGTTTGGAAATCGCCACGTCCACCGAGCGGTCGGTGCCGTTGAATTCGATACCGCGCAGGCGTTGCAGAATCTGGTCGCGGCTCAACACTTCGCCGGCATGCCGGGCCAGCACCACCAGCAAGTTGTATTCGCCGCTGGACAGCTCGACCAGTTGTTCACGCCAGGTCACGGTGCGTTCAGACAGGTCGATGCACAAATTGCCCATGAGGATGCGGTCGTTGGCGGTCTGCGGTTCGCTGAGGCTGCTGCGGCGCAACAGTGTACGAACGCGGGCCAGCAACACGCGGGGTTCGCAGGGTTTGGTGACGTAGTCATCGGCGCCCATTTCCAGGCCCAGCACCTGATCGTGGCTGTCGTCGCGGGCAGTGAGCATCAGAATCGGCAGCGTGGCCGAATCCGCGCGCAACAAGCGACAGACTTGCAGGCCGTCGAGCCCCGGCAACATCAGGTCGAGGATCACCAGGTCCGGCGGATTGACCCGCGCACGCTCGCGCACGTGGTCACCGCGGCTGATCACGCTGACGGAGTAGCCGTTGCGTTCCAGGTAGCTGGAAATCAACTCGGAGAGCGCGGTGTCGTCTTCGACCAGGAGGATGTTGGGCATGGGTGTTTCCAGGGAGTTCTATGGCGACTGTTAGATCGTTATCGCCGGCAAGCCAGCTCCTACAAGGATCAGCGCGATTTCAGAATAGACGCATGACCTGTAGGAGCTGGCTTGCCAGCGATCGAGCGCGAAGCGGTCGCCAAGGATATACGCCCTCACCCGTGCCTGAGCAAAACCATTACACAATTTCACACAGCACCAACAAAGCTTCACCGCTACCCTCGTCGCCTCCCCGTAGGATGCGGGAGTTCATTATTGGGGTATTTACATGTCGAAGAACCTGCTTGCCAAGCTCAGCCTGCTTGCCCTGGCGTTGACGCTGAGCGCGTGTGACAAATCCACGAGCGCTGAAGAGCAGGCGCCGTTGGCCACCGTGCGCATCGAGACCATCAATCCCCGGCCCCTGTCGATCACCAGCGAACTTAGCGGACGGATCGCCGCGCCACGTATTGCCGAAGTACGCGCCCGTGTCGCCGGCGTGGTGTTGCAACGCGCCTTCCACGAAGGCAGCGACGTGAAAAAAGGCGACGTGTTGTTCCGCATCGATCCGGCACCGTTCAAGGCTGACCTGGACAGCGCCGAAGCCTCGCTGCGCAAGGCCGAGGCCAACGCCTTCCAGGCCAGGCTGCAAGAACAGCGCTACGCCCAGTTGATAGAAGGCAATGCCATCAGCGGCCAGGATTACGACAACGCCCGGGCCGCCGTACGGCAAACCGCCGCTGAAGTCGCGGCCAATAAAGCCGCCGTGGATCGAGCGAAATTGAATCTCGGGTACGCCACCGTCACCGCCCCCATTTCCGGGCGCATCGGCCGCGCGCTGGTCACCGAAGGCGCATTGGTCGGGCAGAACGAAACCACGCCGCTGGCATTGATCCAGCAGTTGAACCCGATTCATGCCGACCTCACCCAGTCGACCCGCGAACTCAACGACCTGCGCCGCGCCTTCCGTTCCGGCCAGTTGCAGGAAGTGGGTCAGGGTCAGGCCAAAGCCACGCTGATTCAGGATGACGGCAGCCTCTATCCACTGCCGGGCAAACTGCTGTTCACCGACATCACCGTCGACCCGGGCACCGGCCAGATCATCCTGCGCAGCGAGTTTCCCAACCCGGACCTCGACTTGCTGCCGGGCAGCTTCGTGCGGGTGCGCCTGGAACAAGCGGTGAACCAGCAAGGCATCAGCGTGCCGCAACGCGCCATTCAACGCGACAGCGCGGGTGTTGCGCAGGTGCTGGTGCTCGATGCGGAACTGCGCGTCGGCCAGCAAACCGTAGAGCTGGGCGCCGTGCAAAACGATCGCTGGATCGTCACCGCAGGCCTCAAGTCTGGCGACCGCATCGTCATCGAAGGCCTGCAACACGCCAAGCCCGGCGAGAAAGTACAGATCGACGATTCCCCTCTTCCACTTGCCCAGGTTTCTGGTCAGTAAGCAGGACGCTTTTCTATGCCGCAGTTCTTTATCGACCGCCCGGTGTTCGCCTGGGTGGTTGCCCTGTTCATCCTGCTGGCCGGTGCCCTGTCCATTCCGCAATTGCCGGTGGCGCAGTACCCCGATGTCGCGCCGCCACAGATCGAAATCTACGCCGTGTACCCGGGCGCCTCGGCGCAAACCGTGGACGAAAGCGTGGTCAGCCTGATCGAGGAAGAGCTCAACGGCGCTGATCACCTGTTGTATTTCGAATCGCAAAGCAGCCTCGGCAGCGCCACGATCAAGGCGACGTTTCAACCGGGCACCAACCCGGAGATGGCTCAGGTGGATGTGCAAAACCGCCTGAAAGTCATCGAGTCGCGCCTGCCGCAAGCGGTCAACCAGCAAGGTTTGCAGGTGGAGAAAGTCTCCGCCGGTTTCCTGCTGCTGATTACCCTGACCTCCACTGATGGCAAACTCGACGACGTGGCGCTCAGCGATTACCTGGCGCGCAACGTGATGAACGAGATCAAGCGCCTGGACGGTGTCGGCAAGGCCCAGTTGTATGGCGCCGAGCGGGCGATGCGGATCTGGATCGACCCGCAGAAACTGATCGGTTTCAACCTGACACCGGCCGACGTCAACGCGGCCATCGTTGCGCAGAACGCCCAGGTTTCGGCCGGCAGCATCGGCGACCTGCCGACCCGCACCACCCAGGAAATCACCGCAACCGTTCTGGTCAAAGGCCAGCTGTCGACCCCCGAAGAATTCGCCGACATCGTGCTCAAGGCCAATCCGGACGGTTCCACCGTGCGCATCGGTGATGTGGCGCGGGTCGAGATCGGCAGCCAGGAATACCAGTTTGGCACGCGTCTGAACGGCAAGCCGTCCACCGCTGTCGGCGTGCAATTGTCGCCCGGCGCCAACGCCCTCAGCACTGCGACGCTGGTGCGGGCGAAGATGGATGAACTGGCGCGCTACTTCCCGGCCAATGTGGAATACAAGATCCCGTACGACACCTCGCCTTTCGTCAAAGTCTCGATCACCAAAGTGGTTTACACCCTGATCGAAGCGATGGTGCTGGTGTTCGCGGTGATGTTCCTGTTCCTGCAAAACTTCCGCTACACGCTGATTCCGACCCTCGTGGTGCCAGTGGCGCTGATGGGCACCTTTGCGACCATGCTCGCGCTGGGGTTCTCGATCAACGTACTGACCATGTTTGGCATGGTGCTGGCCATCGGCATTCTGGTGGACGACGCCATCGTGGTGGTGGAAAACGTCGAACGGATCATGGCCACCGAAGGCCTGTCGCCCAAAGAGGCGACGCGCAAAGCGATGAAGCAGATCACCGGGGCGATCATCGGCATCACTCTGGTGCTGGTCGCCGTGTTTATTCCAATGGCGTTCATGCAGGGTTCGGTCGGAGTGATCTACCGGCAATTCTCGCTGTCGATGGCCACCTCGATTCTGTTTTCGGCCTTCCTCGCCCTGATCTTGACCCCGGCGCTCTGCGCAACGCTGCTCAAGCCGATTGCCAAGGGCGAGCATCACGCCAAGGGCGGATTCTTCGGCTGGTTCAACCGACGCTTCGAGCAACTGACCGAGCGCTATCAGGGCTGGGTCGCTTATGCGCTGAAACGCAGCGGTCGTTACCTGCTGATCTACGGCGTGCTGCTGATCGGTCTGGGGCTGTGCTTCAGTCGCCTGCCCTCTTCGTTTCTGCCAGTGGAGGATCAGGGTTACACCATCACTGACATTCAACTGCCACCCGGCGCGAGCAAAAATCGCACGGTGCAGGTGGTCGAGCAGATCGAAGCGCACAACGCCACCGAACCGGGCGTCGGCGACAGCACGGTGATTCTGGGTTTCAGCTTCTCCGGCAGCGGGCAGAACGCGGCGCTGGCGTTTACCACGTTGAAAGACTGGTCGGATCGCGGCAGCGACGACTCGGCGAGTTCGATTGCCGACCGCGCCAACATCGCGCTGAGCCAGATCAAGGACGCCATGGCGTTCTCGGTCCTGCCGCCGCCGGTGGACGGCCTCGGCACCTCCAGCGGTTTCGAGTTCCGCTTGCAGGACCGTGGCGGCCTCGGCCATGCCACGCTGATGCAGGCGCGTACCGCGTTGCTGGCGGCCGCCGAGAAAAGCCCGATCCTGATGAACGTGCGCGAAAGCGCGCTGGCCGAAGCGCCGCAAGTGCAACTGATCGTCGACCGTAAACAGGCGAATGCGCTGGGGGTTTCGTTTGCCGACATCGGCAGCGTGCTGTCCACCGCTGTGGGTTCGGCTTACATCAACGACTTCCCCAATCAGGGGCGGATGCAGCGAGTCGTGGTCCAGGCTGAAGGCGATCAACGCAGTCAGGTCGCCGACCTGCTGAAGATCCACGTGCGCAACAGCAGCGGGAAAATGGTGCCGCTGTCCGCCTTCGTCCAGGCCAAGTGGACTCAGGGCCCGGCCCAATTGACCCGTTACAACGGCTATCCGGCGATCAGTATTTCCGGCGAGCCAAAACCGGGTCACAGCACCGGTGAAGCCATGGCGGAAATCGAGCGACTGGTCGCGCAAGGGCCAGCGGGCCTGGGCCAGGAATGGACCGGGTTATCGCTGCAGGAACGGCTGTCCGGCAGCCAGGCGCCAATCCTGCTCGGGTTGTCGCTGTTGATCGTGTTCCTGTGCCTGGCGGCGTTGTATGAGAGCTGGTCGATTCCGACTTCGGTGCTGCTGGTGGTACCGCTCGGCGTGCTCGGCGCGGTGTTGGCCGTGACCTTGCGCGGGATGCCCAACGACGTGTTCTTCAAGGTCGGGCTGATCACCATCATCGGTCTGTCGGCGAAGAACGCGATCCTGATCATCGAGTTCGCCAAGAGCCTGTACGACGAAGGCCACGACCTGATCGACGCCACCCTGCAAGCCGCGCGTCTGCGCCTGCGGCCAATCGTCATGACGTCCCTGGCGTTCATCCTCGGCGTCGTGCCGCTGGCGATCGCCACCGGCGCGAGCTCGGCAAGCCAGCAAGCCATCGGCACCGGGGTGATTGGCGGGATGATCACCGCGACACTGGCGGTGGTGTTTGTGCCGGTGTTTTTTGTGGTGGTGATGAAACTGGTGCGCAAGCGCCACAAAAACATCTGACCGCACACATCCCCTTGTAGGAGCCGGCTTGCTGGCGATGACGTCTTTTCAGGCGATAAATATATCGACTGACACACCGCTATCGCCAGCAAGCCGGCTCCTACAGGGATCGTCGTTGGTCAGAGGGGGCCACGCTGGGCTAAGGTGTTTGCATACCCTGGCCCATCGAGTTCACATGCCCTTCCTCGCCCGTACCCACCCTCGCCTTTCCGCCGCTGCGACTCTCGGTGTCGCGGTGGGCATTCTGGCTCCTTCCGATTCGATCATCAGCAAAATCCTCTACGGCTGGAACGCCGGAGTCTGGACGTATCTGGTGTTGATGCTCTGGCTTACCACGCGCTCCAAAGCGCCTGACGTGAAACGCATTGCCGAAGTCGAAGACGAGAACGCCGGGTTGGTGCTGCTGGTGGTGTGCATCGCCGCAATCGCCAGCCTGGCGACCATCACCTTCGAGCTCGCCGGCAGCAAGGACCTGGAAACCACACGTAAGCTGCTGCGTTACGGGTTTACCGCGTTGACCGTGATCGGCTCATGGCTGCTGATCGGGGTGATTTTCAGCGTGCACTACGCGCGCCTGTTCTACACCTGGAACGGCAAGGACCCGGCACTGCGTTTTGCCGAAGGTCTGACTACCCCCAACTATTGGGACTTCCTGTATTTCTCGTTCACCATCAGCGTGGCGGTGCAAACCTCCGATGTCGGCGTGGCCACTCGGGATTTGCGCAAAATTGTGCTGGCGCAATCGTTGATCGGTTTTCTGTTCAACACGGCGATTCTCGGGTTTTCGATCAACATTGCTGCGGGGTTGTTTGGATGAAAGTGCCATGAACCCTCGACAACCTTGAGTCCACTTTTTACCGAGTGGTGAACTCTGCAAGCAACGGCAATGAACCTCCTAGGGCATTCCTGGCTGTGATGTTGACCTTGTAATGGGTGAGTGGAAGCAAGACAGGTTTCAAGACGGTGTTGAATGACTCGTGCTGGAGGTCGTTTCCCTGGGGGCCGGTCAAGACGATCTTGTAGCGGCTCACCTCCTCCATATCATCCGGCGCATCCCATTCCAACGTGGGAAACAAACCGGGCTGAGTAAACCGGAAGTTGGTAGGTGGATTCGATGGCGGTCTTTCGATGACGACAGATACTGCGGCGGGCTCAGAGACATTGCCGGACAAATCCATTGCGCAGACCTCAAATGAGTACGTGCCGGGAAGCAAGTCGACGGCTGTATAGCTAGTCAGCGGCGTGCGATCAAAGTATTCGTGGTTGTTGTAAATCACATAATCATGAATGCCAAAATCGTCTGTTGATTCCTCCCATGTCAGCGTGACGGTATCGGTGGCTACTTCGGTCGCGCTCAGATTTTCCGGCTTGCCGGGTGGGGTCACGTCCTTTGGTATATGGACCAGAATGGTCGGTTCGGATAGCTGTCCGTAAACGTCGAAGGCCGCAACGCTGATTGAATATTCGACATTGGGGATCAGGTTCTGCAGGCGATAAAAATCAAAGAGGAGTACGTCCTTCAAGTGCTCGTCATTCAGCAGGATTCTTACGCCACTGACAGGATTCTCCACTGGGTAAATCCACTTCAGCATTACCGAGGTGGCGTTCGCCTCAGTGAGACTTACCTGCGGAGCGGAAGGCCGCGGTGCAGGTGCCTGCCCCGTCGTTTTGAACACAGCAGCGGGGCTGCATGCGGACAGGTTTCCATCCTTGTCTTGTGCGCGCACGAACACCCAGTGAAAGGCACCGCTGGTTAACTGTGTAAACGTGAGATGAGTGTCCGGAGTGTGGAAAAGAAGCAATCCATTGAGGACCACTTGATAGCGGGCCACGCCGATATTGTCACTTGAGGGTTCCCAGTTCAGGGTCACCGAGTTGTCGGTGATATCGCTGGCGACTGGCGTCCCGGGTTGATCCGGAGGAACGTCGTCCACCACGGTTTTCTCGAGCAGCCCCACCTCGGAAACTTCGCCATCCAGTTGAGCATGGACCGCGAACCTGAGGTGGTGCGGAACAGGGCCGGGCGAAACATCCGACATCTTGAAGTGATGCCAACAAACTCCTGGGTCAGCAGTGAAAGTCTGGCCATTGATGGAGAGCTCATGACTTGGGAATGTTTTGAAAGCCGGGTCCCATAGCAGTCGGCAGTTGCCATTGCTTTGGCTGAACCTCAGGTTTGAGGGCGGACGCAGCCTGGTTTTGAAGGTAGCGAAGCTCGGTTCGGACACCCCGGCACTGTTGACTGCTCGCACCTCAACGCGATAGACGGTATGACTTTGCAGGTGCGTGAGTTTGACTTCAGGATGGCTGACCCTTTTAACGAGTGTTCCATTCAAATAAACCCTGTAGCTATTGTTACCCCACTCAGGAGCTGAAGGCGTCCAAGACAAAGTCATCGAGGCATGGGTCAAGTCGCGTAATTCCGGCTTGCCCGGCTTGGTAGGCGCAGTAAGTTTGGAAAAGCGAACAGCGCTGGGTGTTGAAATATTATTCCCGGCTGCTTTGGCCGTGACATAAAGCAAATATTCGACGCCTGCATTCAATCCACTGAGTTCGCAAGGCGGCCGAACCACTGTTTGCGGGACGATGCCCTCTCCGTAAACATCATAGCCAATGGCATCCGGGCATAAATGGCACGTTGCGTAGGGCTCGTCCCAAGTCAACTGGGCGGTGTTGGGCGAGGTGCGCCGTCCTCGTACATTACCGGGGGAGCAAATTCGCACTCCAGAGTCAGAAACAGATTCAATCAGCGCTTCGGTTTGGCCGCCGGGTGCATCGTAATTGCTCATGGTGTGCCTGCTCACGCAAGTAAATTCAACTCAGTAAAACTGATGCCTGTCGCTTGTACCACTATCAACCCTGATAGTGGCGCGACAGCTTTGCTTGTGCTAAAGCTGGCCTGTTCGAGGTGTCAACGTTTGGCGCTTCGTGCACAAACGTTCTAGGCACCGCCCTCGCCACGAGCGTTAAATAACCCGGCAATCCGTCTCGCAGGTGCAGCATGACCACTCACAACTGGATCGACCTGGCCCAGGACGCCGACACCGGCATCGAGACGCTGCGCGCGCATTTCGAGGGGCACGCCTACGATCCGCACTGGCATGACAGCTATCTGGTGGGCGTCACCGAGCAAGGGGTGCAGCAATTCAACTGCCGGCGGGCCCGGCACCAGAGCACGCCGGGCAAAGTGTTTTTGCTCGAACCGGGTGACATCCACGACGGCGAAGCACCGACGGTCGACGGTTTCACCTACCGCATGCTGTACCTCGACCCGCAGTGGTTGAAGCGCGAACTCGGTGCCGTGTTCGACAACGCGCCGGACAACAGTCAATTGAGCTTCGCCAATACCCTGGCCACCGACGTGCGCCTGGCCCACGCCACCAGCCTGGCGTTTCAGGCCCTGCACAACGGCGAGCTGAAAATCGTCCGCCAGACTGCCCTCGACGGTTTGCTCGAACGCCTCACCACTCACCTGCACTGGCGTGCCCGTTATGGCGAAGACCCGCGATTGCCGTTGGTGGCGCAGAAGGCTCGGGAGTATCTGCACGCCCATGCCCACGAGGACATCGGCCTCGACCAACTGGCCGCCGCAACGGGCGTCGATCGCTTTCGCCTGACCCGCGCGTTCAAAGCTGCTTACGGCATCGCCCCGCACGCCTATCTGGTGCAATTGCGCCTGGCCACGGCCCGCAGAATGCTGGCCCGAGGCGAACAACCGGCCACGGTGGCCATGACGCTGGGGTTCGCCGACCAGAGTCATCTGGGCCGCTGGTTCGTGCGGGCCTACGGCCTGACGCCCGCGCTGTATCGCAAGCGCTGCTCAAATCTTCCAGACAGTTAACCGTGGGATTGTGAAGATCGACTTCAAAGATCTTCATCGGAGTTTGCCCGCGATGCTGTCCACTTTCCCGACGTTACTGCCCTTCCTGTTGTTTGCGTTCGTGGCGTCGATCACGCCCGGCCCGACCAACATTCTGGTGTTGAGCAACAGTGCCCGATACGGCTTGGTGGCCGCCGTGCCGATCATCTTCGGCGCCTGTGCCAGCGCCGCGACAATTGTGTTGTTGGTCGGCAGCGGTGCCGGGGCGTCGTTGACCGCTTGGCCCTTCGTGCAAACCGCGATGCAGTGGATCGGCGTCGCCTGGCTGAGTTACCTCGCCTGGCAGATTTTCAACGCCCCGGCAGAAGCCGTCACCACCCAGAATGCCGACGCCCGGCTCGGTCTTTTGGGCGCTGCCGGCCTGCAACTGATCAACCCGAAAACCTGGATGATGGCGCTGGCGGTTGTCAGTGTATTTGCCGGGGCCGGCGAACAGCGCCTGGCCCATGTGATGGTTTTGTCGCTGGCGTTCTTTCTGATTTCCCTGCCCTGCCTTGGGGTCTGGGCCTTGCTCGGCGCGGGCTCCACGCGCTGGTTGCGTTCACCTCGCTCAATGCAACGCTTCAATCGCAGCATGGCCCTTTTGCTGTTGGGGTCGGCCTGGTTGAGTCTTTGGGCCTGAATCCCATTCGTCGGCCATTGTCGGACAATCGACGATGCGGGGCTTGACGGCGTATTTGCTTTTGGTGTCTTCTGAAACCGGTTTCAGTGCGTTCTCAAACGCACGGACCTTATAACTCCAATAAGAAGGTTTCAGGCCGTGAACGATTTCTCCGCCGCCCAGCGCAGCCGCGTGACCATGCTTGATGTCGCCGAACATGCCAAGGTCTCCAAGGCCAGCGTGTCGCGGTTCATCGGCGAGGATCGCGCCTTGCTGTCCGATGCGATTGCGTTGCGCATCGAACAGTCGATTGCCGAACTGGGCTATCGCCCGAACCAGATGGCTCGCGGTCTGAAACGTGGACGAACCCGCCTGATCGGCATGCTGGTCGCCGACATCCGCAACCCTTATTCGATTGCCGTGATGCACGGGGTGGAAACCGCCTGCCGTCAACACGGCTACAGCCTGGTGGTGTGCAACACCGACCGCGATGACGAGCAGGAATGCCAGCACCTGGCCCTGCTGCGCTCGTACAACATCGAAGGGCTGATCGTGAACACCCTCGGCCACCATCGCGACGAATTGCAGGAACTGCATCGAGAGATGCCGCTGGTGCTGGTGGACCGCAAGGTCGAGCACCTCGAAAGTGACATGGTCGGGTTGGACAACCCGGCAGCGGTCGAGATCGCCATCGCCCACCTTGAAGAACGCGGTTACCGCGATGTGCTGCTGGTCACTGAACCGTTTGACGGCACCAGTTCGCGGATCGAACGGGTCAGCAGTTTCAAGGCGCAGATCGCCCGGCGTTCGGCGCTGCGCGGAACGATGATCGAAACCGGCAGTGACCTCACGGCAAACCTCAAAACCTTTCTCGATACACCCGGCCCCGGCCCGAAGGCGCTGTTCTGCGCAAACGGGATTGCGGCGCTGGCCGCGACCCATGCGCTGCGCGAATTGCAGTGCACGTTGTTCGAGGATGTCGGCTTGATCGCCCTCGATGATCTGGATTGGTACCCGCTGGTGGGCAGCGGCATCACCGCCCTCGCCCAACCGACGACTGAGATGGGCGCGAGTGCGTTTGAATGCTTGCTCAAGCGCTTGCGCGGGGATGACGGGCCGGTGCGGACGATGGATTTTTCGGCGCGGTTGATTGTGCGTGGGTCGACCAGAGGGAATCTTCGGTGAATGTGAAGGCCTCATCGCTAGCAGGTAGCTCCCACATTGGATTTGCGAACATAGCGCCACTGTGGGAGCGAGCCTGCTCGCGATGAGGCCCGAAAGACCGCCACAAAATTTCATCTTTTTTTTGAACAAAAATGAAACCGGTTTCAGAGGTCCATGACAATGCATAAACCACCCGTTTCCATCAGCCTCTCCAGCTACGGCGCCGACCTCGTCCGCCAGCGCGGTCAAGGCAGTTTCATCGATATCCTCGCCGCTGCGGGCGCCAGCCACATCGAATGGCGCGAAGAACTGCTGACTGTTGAAGACCCCGCCCAACTGGCCGATGCCACCCAGGCGCAAGGCCTCGAAAGCGTGTATTCCTCGCCGATGGAATTGTGGCTGGCCGGCCAGTCGAAACCCAATCCGCAACTGATCACCGCCCTGCAACGCGCCCAGGCCTTCGGCGCCAATTGGCTGAAGGTGTCCCTCGGTTACTTCACCGACACCAGCGACCTGCAAACCCTCGCCCGGATCCTGGGCAAAAGCGCCGTGCAACTGCTGGTGGAAAACGATCAGACCCTGCACGGTGGCCGCATCGAACCGTTCCAGCGTTTTTTCGCAGCGGTCGAGCAACACAATCTGCCGATCAAAATGACCTTCGACATCGGCAACTGGCACTGGCAGGACCAGTCCGCCAGCAGCGCCGCGCGCCTGCTCGGGCGTCACGTCGGCTACGTGCACTGCAAAGCCGTGTCACGCCGGGCCGACGGCAAACTGGTGGCCATGCCGCCTGCTGCCAGCGACCTGCATTCGTGGGAACAACTGCTGCGGCACATGGCCCAAGGCGTGATGCGGGCCGCGGAATATCCGCTGCAAGCCGATGACCTGGTGCAGCTCACCACCGAGCATGTCGCCGCCCTCGCCCACTTGGGGCAAGCACGCCTGGAGAGCGCTCATGTCTGAGATCGATATCCTGTCGTTCGGCGAAACCATGGCGATGTTTGTCGCCGATCAAAACGGCGACCTCGCCAACGTCGACCACTTCCACAAACGCATTGCCGGGGCCGACAGCAACGTCGCCATCGGCTTGTCGCGACTGGGGTTCAAGGTGGCGTGGCTGAGCCGGGTCGGTGACGACTCTCTGGGGCGTTTCGTGATCGACACCTTGAAAAAGGAAGGCCTGGATTGCAGTAACGTTGCCCTCGATACCGCACACCCGACCGGGTTTCAGCTCAAGTCGCGCACCGACGATGGCGACGATCCCAAGGTCGAGTACTTTCGGCGCGGCTCGGCGGCGAGTCATCTGTCGCCCCAGTCGATCATCCCCGAACTGCTCAAGGCGCGGCACTTGCACGCCACCGGCATTCCTCCTGCGCTGTCGGAAACGGCGCGACAGATGTCTTTCGAACTGATGACGCGCATGCGTGAAGCCGGGCGCAGTGTGTCCTTCGACCCGAACCTGCGCCCGAGCCTGTGGGCCAGCACGCAACAGATGATCAGCGAAATCAACCGCCTCGCCGCCCTCGCCGACTGGGTTCTGCCGGGTTTGAGTGAAGGTCGTTTGCTGACCGGCTATGAAGACCCGGCTGACATCGCCGCGTTTTACCTCGACCAGGGAGCCGAAGCGGTGGCGATCAAGCTCGGCCCGCACGGCGCGTATTACCGCACGCATCTGGATGAAGGTTTCGTGGCGGGTGTGCCCGTGGAAACGGTGGTCGACACGGTCGGTGCCGGTGACGGGTTTGCCGTCGGCATGATCAGCGCGCTGCTGGAAAACTACAGCGTTGCCGACGCCGTGAAACGCGCCAACTGGATTGGCAGCCGTGCGGTACAGAGTCGCGGGGATATGGAGGGGTTGCCGACCCGATCCGAAATGTCCGCCGAATTTGAACCCGCCTTCGCGAGCAAGCCCGCTCCCACAGTGGATTTGTGTTGAACATAAATTAAATGGCCGACACAGAACCCATGTGGGAGCGGGCTTGCTCGCGAAGAGGCCCGCACAGTCACTAGAGATTTAAACCCGTTACCTGCTGCGACAAAAACAACAAGCTCAGGAGCACCACTCATGAAAACCGCAACGCTCGCCACCCGCCGCTGGTGGTACATCATGCCCATCGTGTTCATCACCTACAGCCTGGCGTACCTGGACCGCGCCAACTACGGATTCGCCGCCGCCTCCGGGATGGCCGCCGACCTGATGATCACGCCTGGCCTGTCGTCGATGCTCGGCGCACTGTTCTTCCTCGGCTACTTTTTCTTCCAGGTGCCGGGCGCGATCTACGCGCAAAAACACAGCGTCAAGAAGCTGATTTTCGTCAGCCTGATCCTCTGGGGCAGCCTGGCGACGCTCACCGGGATCGTCTCCAACGCCTACTGGCTGATCGTCATTCGCTTCATGCTCGGCGTGGTCGAAGCGGCGGTGATGCCGGCGATGCTGATCTACCTGTGCCACTGGTTCACCCGTGCCGAACGCTCGCGGGCCAACACCTTCCTGATCCTCGGCAACCCGGTGACCATGCTCTGGATGTCGGTGGTGTCGGGCTATCTGGTGCAGCATTACAGCTGGCGCTGGATGTTTATCATCGAAGGTTTGCCGGCAGTGCTCTGGGCGTTTATCTGGTGGCGCCTGGCGGATGATCGTCCGGCCCAGGCCAAGTGGCTCAGCGACGCCGAAAAGCACGATCTGGAAAGCGCCCTCGCCGCCGAACAAGTGGGCATCAAGGCGGTGAAGAACTACGCCGAAGCCTTCCGCTCGCCGAAAGTGATCATCCTGGCCCTGCAATTTTTCTGCTGGAGCATCGGCGTCTACGGCTTCGTGCTGTGGCTGCCGTCGATCCTCAAGGCCGGCGCGCAAATGGACATGGTTGAAGCCGGCTGGTTGTCGGCGCTGCCGTATCTGGCGGCGGTGATCGGGATGCTGCTGGTGTCCTGGGGCTCGGACAAACTGCAAAAGCGCAAACGCTTTGTCTGGCCGCCGCTGCTGATCGCCTCGATTGCGTTCTACGGATCGTACGCGCTGGGCGCCGAACACTTCTGGTGGTCGTACACCCTGCTGGTGATTGCCGGGGCCTGCATGTACGCGCCTTACGGACCGTTCTTCGCGATCATTCCGGAAATCCTCCCGGCCAACGTCGCCGGTGGCGCCATGGCGTTGATCAACAGCATGGGCGCGCTCGGCTCGTTTGGCGGCTCTTGGCTGGTCGGTTACTTGAACAGCTCTACCGGTTCGCCGGGCGCGTCGTACCTGCTGATGAGCGGCGCGCTGATGTTTTCGGTGGTGCTGACAATTTTCCTCAAGCCCGGCGCCAGCGACCGGGAACGTCCTGCGGTTGCGCCAACACGCCCGACCGCCGCCCATCCTTGAATTGATGCAGAGATGAATACGATGAAAAAGCAGGTCGTGCTGTACAAGAAACTCTCGCCGTTGCTGATGGCTCGCCTGCATGAGCAGACCGACGTGACGCTGATCGACAACCTCGACGCCGATGGCCTGGCGCAACTGCGCGAGGCCCTGCCCCGCGCTCACGGGTTGCTCGGTGCCAGTCTGAAACTGGACGCGGGCCTGCTGGATCTGGCGCCGAATCTACGCGCCATCGCCAGCGTTTCGGTGGGCGTCGACAACTACGACATCGACTACCTGACCGAGCGGCGAATCCTGCTCAGCAACACCCCGGACGTGCTCACCGAAACCACCGCCGACACCGGTTTTGCGCTGATCCTCGCGACGGCACGGCGCGTGGTGGAACTGGCGAACATGGTTCGTGCCGGCCAGTGGAACCGCAACATCGGCCCCGTGCATTTCGGCAGCGATGTGCACGGTAAAACCCTGGGCATCATTGGCATGGGGCGGATCGGCGAAGCGTTGGCCCAACGCGGGCATTTCGGTTTCGGCATGCCGGTGATCTATCACAGCCACTCGCCGAAACCGGCGGTGGAACAGCGCTTCAATGCGCAATACCGCAGCCTGCCGGAGCTGTTGCAGCAGGCTGATTTCGTTTGCCTGACATTGCCGCTGACAGTGGAAACCGAGGGGCTGATCGGTGCCGAACAGTTTGCGCTGATGCGTCCAGAGACGATCTTCATCAACATTTCACGGGGCAAAGTGGTGGACGAAACGGCGCTGATCGAAGCGTTGCGTTCCGGGCAGATTCGCGCAGCGGGGCTGGATGTGTTCGAACGCGAACCGCTGAACCCGGACTCGCCGCTGTTGCAACTGAACAACGTGGTGGCGACGCCGCACATTGGCTCAGCGACCCATGAGACGCGCGAAGCGATGGCGACGTGTGCGGTGGACAATCTGCTGGCAGCGTTGGCGGGTGAGCGGCCGAAGAATCTGGTGAATACGCGGGCGTGGAAAAGCTGAGGTTTGCGTCGCCTGTCAGTCAGTCATCGCTGGCAAGCCAGCTCCTACAGGGATTGCGTTAATTTCGGACAATGCGCAAACCTTGTAGGAGCTGGCTTGCCAGCGATGGGGCCCTCAGGCCCGGCGAGCCTCCAAAAGATCCGCCGCACACAACGCAATCCGCCGACACGCATCCGCCAGTTTCCGTTGATCCACCACCAACCCGATCCGGATGTGCCCCGCCGCGCTCGGCCCGAACGCTTCGCCGGCCAGCACCGACACGCCATAGCCCTCCAGCAACCGCTCGGCAAATCGCTGGGCGCACACCCCGGTCTGGCGCACATCGACCATCACAAACATCCCGCCATCGGGCCGAACCGCCCGCAAACCCGGGCATAAGTTCAGATTCGCGCACACCAGGTCACGGCGTTGACGGTATTCCTCGCGCATCATCGCCACTTCCGGCAGATCCCCCTCCAGCGCAACCTGCGCCGCCTTCTGCACAAAATCCGGAATGCCGAACAGCATGCACAATGACAGATGTTCCAGATGGTCAATCAAGGGTTTGGGCCCGATCACCCAACCGACCCGCCAGCCGCTCATGGCGTGGGATTTCGACAGGCTGTTGAGCGTCGCGGTGCGCTCGGCCATGCCGGGCAGGCTGGCCGGGCTGATGTGCTCGCCCTCGTACAACAGATCGCTGTAAACCTCGTCACTGATCAACCACAGATTGTGCCGAATACACAGCGATGCCAGTTCCTGCCAGATCCTGAGTGACAGACTGGCGCCGGAAGGGTTGTTCGGACTGTTGAGCAAAAGAGCGCGGGTTTTCGGCGTGATCCGTGCCGCGACATCCACCGGATCGACGCGAAAGCCGTTCTCCGGACGCACCGCCACCGGCACCACTTTCGCCCCGCAGGCGCCGAACACGCCTTCATAAGTCACGTACATCGGTTCGGCGACGATCACTTCATCGCCCGGATCGAGCAGGCACTGCACGACCGAATACACCCCGCACTGGGCGCCGGGCGTCACAATCACCTGATCAGCATCGACCTCCTGACCGCTGCAACGCCGGTGACGGCTGACGATGCTGTCGCGTAGCCCGCGACTGCCGCGCACTTGCGAGTAATGCGTGTCGCCAGCCAGCAGGCTGTCAATGCACGCCTGGACGATGGGGCGCGGCGTATCGAAGTCCGGATCGCCCACCGACAACAGCAACACATCGACGCCCTGCTCTCGTAATTCCAATGCTCGGTAATGAATCTGCCAGGCCGCAGCGCCGTCTCCGGCAATTCGTTGGGTCAAGGCTGAATAGCGCATGTATTTCTCCAATCGCGCGTGTTCCTAGTCTCAACCCTATCTCAAATCACGCAACGCGCCAGTACCGCAGTGAAATCGACGAACGGGTTAGCCGACAGAAATTCAGCGATATCTCCTACTGACTGGGGCTCCTTTGCTGACAGTCAATTCCGCTGAGTCCGATTAAAGTCCGCCACCTGTAATTTGTGACAGGTTCCAAGTGGGGTGATTCGCGCTATAAGGAAACCGAGCCTCCAGCTCTCAAACCAGGTGCCTGAAGGACGGCCGCGCGAACCATCCCATCAAGCTGTAGGAAGATTCCGCCGCGCCCACGCCGTCAATGATGATGAATGGGAGATTCAACTATGTACCGTGCCAATACCGTGTCGGTTCAATCATCGCCAGACCAGGCCAATTTCCAGCCGCAAGCGTGCCCCCCCCTAAAGCGATCAAGCTGACCGCTCGGGAAAAGGAGCTTTTGCAGTGGACGGCCATTGGTAAATCGTCCTGGGAAATCGCGCAGATCGTCCAATGCACCGAGGCTGGTGTGAATTATCAAGGAAATGATCGGTCCGGGACGCCGCCCACGTTGGTCATGATGTAGCTGATCTGATGCTCGCCCGCAGGCAATTTGTCGGCGGTGATCTCGATGTAGTAATCGGCAGGATCCATGGGCGTGGTCCATGTTCGGGTGCCGATGACGTTGGACTCGTTGTCATCCAGGAACACATCCACCCTCTCAGTCCCCTGTGGCGGCGGCGCGTCATACCAGGGTTTGAACTCGACACGCAGCGGATTGGCCGGATCATCCCAGGCCGAACGGTGCAGCAGGTTGGTTTCCCCTCCGGGTTTATCGACAAGTGGTGCCGGATTTGTCCACGGTGGCGTCATCCTGGGAGGGAGTTGATGGATGGAGCTGGGTGCTGACATGTCATGTTCTCCTTGCTGAAAATCGGACCTGCCGGAACAGGGAGTCCGGGTGTCCACAAATCCTGATGAACATTCAATGCCGTGTCGGGACGGGCACCGGACTTGTCCGGTGCCGTTAACCTCATGAGGCTGCGCGCTTACCAGTTATAACGCGCACCCAGGTTGAACCCCCACGGCTGGTCGATCTTGCTGCCGTTGCTGTAATCGACATCGGCATGAATGGAGACCTTGTCGCTCAGCGACAGGGCCACACCGGCCCCCAACTCCCCACGGGAGCCCGAGAGATCGTTGTTGAAAGTGTTGTCGTTGACCTGCACTTCATTGTTGTTGGCGAATTCGTGTACATACGCGGCGCGAATGTAGGGCTGCACGACCTTGTCATCCCACTTGAAGTCGCGTCCGGCGGTGGCCCCGGCCTTGGCCAGCAGTGAACGGGTGCGACTGCCTTCAGCGGACAGGCCGTTATCCAGGTCGTAGTTTTTGCCCTGAATGATCACGCCCGACAGTTGGGTAAAGGGTTCAAAAAAATAGTCGTCAGCCAGCTTGATATGGCGGCCGAACTCCAGGGACGCGCCGACGCCATGGCTGTCGTAATTGCCCTTGGTTTTTTTGCCATCGCTCAGGTGCACATCGGACTCGTTCTGGAAACGGTTGAGCTTGAGCACACCATCGAAGTAGTAGCCACTCGGCTCATCCAGCCAGGTGGTGTAGGCACCCAGGTAGTAGCTGTTGATCGTGCCGCTGGTGCCATGGCTCAAATCCAGATCAGACTTGCTGTAACCCCCCAGCAGACCCACCAGCCACTGCCCGTCCCCCATCGGCAACGGCGCATCGGCACCGAACGACAGGCCTTGCTGGACTTGTTGGTAAGCCACGCCCGAGCTGGCGTCGACGTTGAACTTGTTGCCATAGGCGCGAATCCAGCCACCGGCCTTGCCGTGGTCCATGCGCACTTCGCCCATGCGTGTGCGCAGGAGGCTGAGCTCGCCATACCAGGCGGTCGGCGCGGCGTTGAACAGGGCGATCACCGATTGGGTCCCCGGGCTGGCGGTACGCGTGAGGGTATTGAGGTACCACTCGGTGCTGTTCAACTGGTCCAGGTTGTAGGAGAACGCGCCCAGATCCACGGCGCCACCAGCCAGGGTGAACGTTGCATCGCCGCTTCCGATCTGGATAACACGAATGGAGCCGCTGCCCGCCGGTTCCGTGCCACTGGCATCAATCGCCACGGTGTGATTGCCGGTGGCCGCGCCAGTCACCGTCAGAGTATCGACCTGACCGGTCGCGAAGTCGGTGTGCATATGGAACGTACCGCCGGACCCCGACAACGTGCCCACGCTCAACTTGAAGAACTCGCCTGGATTGCCGAACTGGATGGCACCGCCGTTCATGGACAGGTTTTCCACTTCACCATCACCAACCATGATCCAGCGCGCATTGCTGTTGACCCCCAGGTTCTGCACGTTCAGCAGACGCCCGGTCAGGGTGGCGGAGTCTTCCAGCAGCACATTGGCCGTGCTGGTGCCGTCGGCGACGATATCGCCGATCAGGTGACTGCTACCAACCCGCAAATTGCCTTCGGCGCCGTTGCGCACATCCATCAGGATGCCGTTGCTGGCCGACAGCGTGGAGCCGTTGAGTACCGCAATATCGGCTTTGGCAGCCCCGACCCCCAAGGTGTCGACGACAATCGCCGAGCCGTTGAGGCCTTGAACGTTGGTGCGGTTCAACACCAGCGTGCTGGTCGCATCGAGCCCAATATCGGGAAGAATCTCGATCCCGTTTTTACTGCCGGTGATCGAACTGTCAATCAACTCGGCCGAGCCATTGAACAAACGCAGGCCGGCCGCGTTGGGGCCGGTGCCGGTCACGGTCGAGCCTGTCAGCGTCAGGTGGCTCAAAGCGTTGACCGTGACACCGTTAGTCACGCCGGTGATCACACTGTTGCTGACGGTTGCAGTGGAACCTTGATTGCCTGCCGCATCGCGGCTGATCGCCAGGCCGATGCGGTCGCTTGAAATGTTACTGCCGGCAATATTCGCGGTACCGGCATTCAAATGCACACCATTGGCGCCCGTGGCCTGTACGGTGCTGCCAGTCAGGTTCAGGGTGGAGTTGTTGACGGCAATATCTCGGGTCTGGGCGCCGTTGGCATTCAAGGTCGACGCACCATTCAACACGTAGTTGTCGGGGGCGGTGGTGACGTCAATGTCCAGGACCTCACCAGGGTTCAACACCCTGGCGTGCCCCATTTCACTGATCAGCAAAAAAGGCGTGATGGATAGCAATTTCAAAGCACGGGACAGCGGATGTGGCTTGAACAAGTGAACCGTGGACATATAGGCACCATGAATGGGTGAAGATGGACAGCGGCGCAGGCTATAGATCGTGAATCCAGCGGTATGTAGGACTTATCCGAAGGACAGTGCGAAAGATGGATGCTGGGTGTCAGGCGAAACGGGTGCCACCGTGGCACCCGCTCTTCCTGCTTAAGCGATTTTTTCCATGAGCCTGTTCAAGGCGCGGGCGGGATGTTGCAGCTGCCCTCGCCCTGCGACAAGTAGACGCGTGTATTGGTGGGCGTCGATGCGGCAGGTTTTCCCGTGACGGTGTATCTCACTTCACCCTTGGCCAACGGCACAGTTTTCGACCAAATGGGCAGGAGCATAGTGGCGTAGGGGCCGATGTGGCAGACAATCCCTTCCCTCTCCTGAGCCTCGGAGATATCGGCAAACGTAAGTGTCAGGTTGGTTTCAAGCACCGGATTGGCAAAATCCTTGTAACCCTTCCACTCCACTACGACAGTGTCGCCTCGCTTCATATGAGGGTTTGGCGGGATCAAGTATTCGATGCCCAATACGGGGGTTGTATCAGCGCTCCAGCGAAGCGAGTTACAGGTCAGCCATCCATTCGCATTGGTGTGCCGGGGTTCAGCCTCAGGCAATGTGAGCACCAGGAATTCGATCTTCACGTCTGTACGAGGTTTGGGTTCCTGGGGGTTCACGTGGGCAGGGTTGGTCAACTTGTACCAGACCGGCATGGCCGCACTGGGGCCATGGCTGCGAATATCGTCCCAGTCGAGGGCGATCTCGATAGTCTCACCCGCGGTGTCGTTGGCGACATCGATGACACGGGGAGTACCGATGGGCGTTCCATTCCACATGACCTGGTACGAATCGCCATTTTCCAGTGGATCGACGAGCTCTATATGTGCGTTGATTTCCTTGTCTTCATCGGAAGCGATCAGTTCGTTTTTGACGCCCGACTCACCTACAATCGTGACCTCTTTGAGGTTCGGGTTGCCCGGTTCCGGATCAGGGTTCTCCGGCCCCGTAGTAGAAAGGTTGCATTTGACGATCTCAATGTCTGAGGGGAAAGGTTCCACACCTCGCAGTACTTCGTACACCAACTCGACATCCACAACGCCTGTCCTGTCGCCGTACTCGTCCAAAATCATCTCCCAGGGCACAAAGATTTTGGTTCCGGTTGATGGATTTCCGCCAACAGGGGTGCCTGGTTCAAGCTTTAGATGCTGCCATGCGACAACAATTGTATCGGTGGACTTACCATTGGGAATGTGGGGAATATTGACCAGGACCCCACCATCCACGATATCCGAACGAAGCAGCTCACCACCGGTGGCGTCCGTTACTGTGGGTTTGGTCAGCAATGGAACAGGCAAAGGATCGAGCGCTACCGACATGAGTTCATACAAAGACAACGCGCTGATGTTGCCGGCCTTGTCGATGAGGACATAACCGCCACAGCATAGGCCGTCACCGGCATCGATGAACTTGTCTTTTGGAATTCTTACCGTCCCGCCCGGGGCAATGTCCTGCGGACCGATCAGGTCAATATCTTCTGGCTTCTCGGGTAGCTCACCTTTCAGCCAGCCAAAAGCAACTTTAACGTCGGCGCTATCGCCATCCCATAACGGAATCGTTGCTTCAAGATAATCATTCGTGCCAAACGATGCATCAGTGATGGGAGGGGTAACGGCAAACACCATTTTTTTTGGAGGCGTCGTCCCATTGGGCGGAGTTTTGTCGATTTGGATGCGAACGCGATTCGACCAGTCTTTTACCGTCCCCGAGTTCTGGTGTTCGTACCGGAGGTCAAAAGGACCTTCGTTGGCCGTATCCAGAAAAAACGTGCTGGGAATAGTGAACACCAACGGTGCCCAGGTATCCCCACCGGTAAAGGAATGTTCCTGGAGATCTGTCCACTCGTTACTGTTCGCACGCGTAATTTGCAGCCTGAAATACTCGGTGAACGTAGGGGGTACGGTATTATCCCAAGTGGTAATCGTCGTCGTTTGATCTACTTCGAGCAGTCTTCTGGGGATCAACCCTTGCGGGTCCCCAGGCAACACAAAATGAGATACGTTCGGGTCCTGCACCGCCAGTGGCGCTATCCCGCCAGAGGTGGATTCGCGTGACGCCAGCTTCTGCTCTTTTTTATCTGAACCAGCCATGTTGTCGCTCTCCGTATACGCAACCTGGCGCCATGGAGGTTCCATGGCGCGTCAGTTCGAAAAGCAGACCGAATACTGCGGGGCACTACCAAAACGCATCCCGTCGTTCTGCGCATAGGAGAAGTAAACCGTTTTTCAGAAGACTGCGTAACTGTCAAAGTTGACAGGTATCTGCTGTTTTTTTCTGCTTTGGAGGACGTTTTCACACCACCGATCAAATCACAAACCGCGCCACCATCGCATTCAAATCAACAGCCAGGCGCGACAGTTCGTGGGTGGCAGCGCTGGTCTGATTGGCCCCGGCAGCGGACTGAGTTGCCAGGTCGCGGATGTTAACCAGGTTGCGGTCAACTTCGCGGGACACCTGCGCCTGCTCTTCGGACGCGCTGGCGATTACCAGGTTGCGTTCGTTGATCAGATGGATCGACTGAGTGATCTGCTCCAGCGCGACACCGGCGGCTCGGGCCATTTCCAGGGTGCTGTGGGTGCGCTGATTGCTTTGCTGCATCGAAGACACCGCCTCCCCCGTACCGTTTTGGATGCCGGCGACCATCTTCTCGATTTCCTGAGTCGATTGCGCCGTGCGATGCGCCAACGCCCGCACCTCGTCCGCCACCACCGCAAAACCACGCCCGGCTTCACCGGCACGGGCCGCTTCAATCGCGGCGTTCAGTGCCAGCAGGTTGGTCTGTTCGGCAATGGCGCGAATCACGTCCAGTACCTTGCCGATATCCCGGCCCTGAGCGGCCAGGCCTTCGATCATCAGCGAGGTGTTCTGCACGTCGTGGGTCATGGTCTGGATCGCATCGACGGTTTCCACCACGCGGTCGCGACCTTCACGAGCAGCCTGGGTCGACTGGTTCGAGGCTTCGGAAGTCGACACGGCGTTGCGCGCCACTTCTTCCACGGCGGCGGTCATTTCGTTGACAGCGGTGGCGACTTGTTCGATTTCATTGTTTTGCTGTTGCAGACCGCGAGACGCTTCTTGCGTGACCGTGCTCAGCTCTTCGGCGGCGGCGCCGAGCTGCGTGGCGGAACCGGCGATCTGCTCGATGGTTTTGCGCAAACTGGCCTGCATGTTGGACAACGCGATGAGCAAGCGGGCCGGCTCATCCTTACCGTCGATTTCGATGGCTTTGCTCAGGTTGCCACCGGCGATGGTTTCGGCCGCCAGTAATGCGCGGTTCAGCGGCGTTACGATGCTGCGGGTCAACAGCCAGGCCAGCAACACGGTCATCAGTGCGGCGACCACCGCCACGACGATGATGCCGGTGATCGCGTTGTTGTATTCCTTGCCCGCCTCGTCCAAAGCGGACTTGGCGTAGTTGGTATTGAGTGCCACCAGTTTATTGAGTTGCTCGCCCATCTGGTCGGTGCCATCCTTGATCCGCGTATTGATGAGGCTGCGCATTTCATCAAGCTTGTTCTGCCGCGACAGCTCCATCATCTGGTTCTGCGCTTGCATGTAGTTGTCGAGGGTGGCCATGAACGTCTTGTACAGCGCGGCTTCTTCCGGCCGGGCGGGCAACGCGGCATAACTGGCCTGGGCGCTGTGCAGCTTGTCAGTCAGGACGCCAATCCGGGTCTGGGCTTCCTGCAACGCCGCCGGTTCACGGTTGACCAGCACTCGGAACGAGAGGATGCGCATACGCAAGACGCTTTCAGTCATGTTGCCGAGGAAGCCGACGCTGGGCAGTTGCGTCGAGCCCATATCAACCGAGGCCTGGCGGATGATCGACATGCGGTTCACGGCAAACACGCCCAGCACAATCACCAGCAAGGCAATGAAGGCAAAACCCAGGAAAGCTCGAGGCGCGATATTCAGATTACGCAGGGACATAGGACGATACTCGGGTGATTGAGTCTTCGAGCGTCCTTGCCGTGATCACTGGCGGGCGGGCGTTGAGGCGCAACCGGTCAGTGGGCGCCACTGTTGTAATAGGTTTGTGTGCGCCTGATATCTGTATCGGCTGGGGTTGAGGATTTTTGCGGGGATTTGCGAAATATATTTCAAGGGATTACGAGTGTTTCATCCGTGAAACACTGATCTTTGGTTCGCCGCGTCCCCCTGTAGGAGCGAAGCTTGCTCGCGAAGGTCGTCAACGATGACGCAGGTTGTCTGGATGAACGCGTTGCCCTCACGTCCTTCGCGAGCAAGCTTCGCTCCTACAATGGCCGTGGGGTATTCAGGATTGGCGTTTGGCGATACGCCAGACCCGGGCGATGTCGCTTGCCCGCTCACGCAACAACCGTGGCGCCTCGGTGCACGCTTGCTCCAGGGTCATCGGCCCGCTCGCCAAGGCAAACGCGGCGTCGATGCCATGTTCGTACAAGGCCTGATAACCCTCGCCCAAGGTGCCGGCGATGACGATGACCGGTACGCCGTGTTGCCCGGCGATGCGTGCGACACCAAACGGTGTCTTGCCGCGCAGGGTTTGCGCATCGAAGCGGCCTTCGCCGGTGATCACCAGGTCGGCGCACTTGACCGCATCGGCCAGGCCGACCAATTCCGCGACCACTTCAACCCCGGCCTTGAACTGCGCGCCCAGGAAGGCCTTGGCGGCAAACCCCAGGCCACCCGCCGCGCCGCTGCCCGGCTCGTCACGCACGTCATTGCCGAGGACCTGGGCGCAAAGCCCGGCGAAGTGCCCGAGGGCCCGATCCAGTTGCTCGACCTGCGCAGGCGTTGCGCCTTTTTGCGGACCGAAAATCGCAGAGGCGCCGTGGGGGCCGCACAGGGGATTGTTAACGTCGGCGGCAATGTCGAAACGCACGTCGGTCAGACGCGGATCGATGTCACTGAGATCGATGCGCGCCAGTTGCGCCAGTGCCAATCCGCCGGGCGCCAGGGTTTGGCCTTGTGCATCGAGCAGTTTCACGCCCAGCGCTTGCATCGCCCCCGCACCGCCGTCGTTGGTGGCGCTGCCGCCAATCGCCAGGATCACCCGTTGCGCCCCGGCGTCGAGTGCCGCGCGGATCAACTCACCGGTGCCGAAGGTGCTGCTGATGCACGCATCGCGTTGCCCTGGCGGAACGAGTTGCAGGCCACTGGCCTCGGCCATCTCGATGATGGCGGTAAGGCTCTGGGGCAACCAGCCCCATGCGGCGTCGACCGTTGTGCCCAGCGGTCCTTTGACGTGGGTGCGACGGAGTTGACCTTCGCAGGCGGCCAGAATCGACTCGACCGTGCCTTCGCCACCATCGGCCATCGGGCATTTGACCAGTTGCGCATCGGGCCAGACTTCAACCAGACCAAGGGCAATGGCATCGGCCACGCCTTGTGCGCTGAGGCTGTCCTTGAACGAATCGGGGGCGATGACGATTTTCATGCGAATTCTCCAGTTCCAATGCCCCCATGCTGCCAGCCGGCCTGAGCAATAACGCCGGTCCGCTGCACAAGTGGCACGGAGGATTATTGTTCATTTTCACAAAACGACAGGTTTACGCATCCCCTGTAGGAGCCGGCTTGCTGGCGATCGATTCAACGCGGTGTTCCTGATTCACCGCGTCGCACGTATCGCCAGCAAGCCGGCTCCTACAGGGGCGGTGTTGTTTCGGTTTGTGGGAGTAGCTGCACGCCGAGGTACAGCGCCAGCATGCCATCGAGGCGCAACGGGTCGACGCCGCTGAGCTCGGCAATCCGCTCCATCCGGTAACGCAGGCTGTTGCGGTGAATGCCCAGCGCATCGGCGCAGGCCTGGCTCTGGCCGTCGTGATCGCACCAACTGCGCAACGTCGCCAGCAATTGGCCGTTGCCGTCCTTGGCGATGACTTTGCGCAAGGGTTTGAGCAATTCGTCCAGCGCATCGTCGTTGCGATGGCGCCAGAGCATCACCGGCAATCGATAGCGGGTCAGCGTCAACAGACGCGAATGCGGCAGTACATCGCGCCCATAGGCCAGCAAGTCGCCGACCCGCCGATAGCAGCGACGCAAACCCGACAAGCCATCGGCCTGCCCGCCCACGGCGATGCGCAAGATATTCCAGCCGAGGCCGTCGAGCTTTTCCAGCAAGCGGTCGTTCTCGATCGCCTGGTTGGCCGGCCGGCACCACAGCAACGACGACTTGGCCGAACTCACGCACCAACTGTCCGGGTAGCGCGAGGTCAGCCAGGCGCTGAGTGCGTCGACGGTTTGCCCCGGACCGTGCTCCATTCCCAGCTCGAACAAATACGGCACCCGCGTCAGTTGCGGTTTGAGCCCAAGCTGTTGCGCCTCATCGATCAAGCGCGGCGAATCCCCTGCCTCGCTGAGCAGCAACGCCAGCAAATCATCGCAACGCTGGCGCCGCCATTGTTGCTCGGCCTGCTGATTGCGCTGGCCCACCAGCATCTCGGCGGTCATGCGCACCAGTTCGGCGTAGGTGCGCAATTGCTCGGGTTCGCCGGTGATGCCGAGCACACCAATCAGCCGTTGATCGAGCAACAGCGGCAGGTTGATACCCGGTTGTACGCCCTTGAGGTGGATAGCGGTTTGCGCATCGATTTCCACCACCCGCCCGTTGGCCAGCACCAGTTGCGCGCCTTCGTGCCGGGTGTTGACCCGCTCCGGTTCACCACTGCCGAGAATCAACCCCTGGCTGTCCATGACGTTGACGTTGTAAGGCAGGATGGCCATCGCCCGGTCGACGATGTCCTGGGCCAGGTCGTGATCGAGTTCGAACATTGTGGTGGTCCTTCAAAGCGCGGTTGTTCACCCGCACAGGGCTTGGTTGCAAACCCTGTGCTCAGGCACAAAGACAGCAGCCCTGAGGGTGGTCGAGACTCTCAGGGCGATCAACGTTACCCTTTGCATCGCAAAAAATCATAATAAAGAGAGAGCCCGCCATGTCACAGAGCGCCGCCGCTACCCAGGCCATCGTTGACGAAAAAAATGCCGTCTACAAACGCATTACCCTGCGTTTGATCCCCTTCATCTTCATCTGCTACCTGTTCAACTACCTCGACCGGGTGAACGTTGGATTTGCCAAGCTGCAGATGCTCGACGCGCTGAAATTCAGTGAAACCGTGTACGGCCTCGGCGCCGGTATCTTCTTTATCGGCTACGTACTGTGCGGCGTACCGAGCAACCTGGCGCTGACCAAATTCGGCCCGCGCCGCTGGATCGCGCTGATGATGATCACCTGGGGCACGCTGTCGACCTGCCTGCTGTTCGTCACCACCCCGACCGAGTTCTACACCTTGCGCCTGTTCACCGGCGCGGCCGAAGCCGGGTTCTTCCCGGGCGTGGTGTTGTACCTCTCGCAGTGGTTCCCGACCTTCCGCCGTGGCCGCATCATGGCGCTGTTCATGTCGGCGATTCCGGTGTCCGGCCTGCTCGGCAGCCCGTTCTCAGGCTGGATCCTCAACCACTTCGCTGCGGGCCAGGGTGGCCTGGCCGGCTGGCAGTGGATGTTCCTGCTGCAAGGCATCCCGACCGTGATCCTCGGCGCCCTCGCCTACTTCCTGCTGAGCGACAGTTACGCCAACGCCAAATGGCTCACGCCGTTCGAGCGCTCCGTGCTGGAAGCCGATCACGCTGAAGACCTGGCCAACAAACCGAAAACCACCACTGACTCGCTGCTGGCGGTGTTCAAGAACCCGGCGATCTGGGCATTCGGTTTGATCTACTTCTGCATCCAGAGCGGGGTCTACGCGATCAACTTCTGGCTGCCGTCGATCATCAAGAACCTGGGCTTCAACGATAACCTGGTGATCGGCTGGTTGAGTGCGATCCCGTACCTGCTGGCGGCCGTGTTCATGTTGATGGTCGGCCGCTCGGCGGACTTGCGCAAAGAACGTCGCTGGCATTTGGTGGTGCCCATGTTGATGGGCGCAGTGGGCCTGCTGATTGCCGTGAACTTCGCCACCACGCCTGCCATTGCCATCCTTGGCCTGACGATCGCCACCATGGGCGCCCTCACCGGCCTGCCGATGTTCTGGCCGGTGCCGACCGCACTGCTGAGCGCCGGCGCGGCTGCCGGTGGTCTGGCGTTGATCAACTCGATGGGCCAGATGGCCGGCTTCCTCAGCCCGTACCTGGTCGGTTGGGTCAAGGACACTACTGGCTCGACCGATGCCGCGTTGTACTTGCTGGCGGGCGTGATTGTCTGCGGCAGCCTGCTGGCGTTGCGCATGACCCGCACCCTGCGCGTCTGATCACAGCAAAACATTGTGGGAGCGGGCTTGCTCGCGAAGGCGTCGTATCAGGCAACTTTAATAGTGACTGACACATCGCCTTCGCGAGCAAGCCCGCTCCCACATTTTTGATCGGGGGTGTTCAATAATTGTGTTTGCCCCGTGTGGTTGTTCTGGTATTTGATTGAGCCTTTCCCACTGGTAAAAGGATTTCGTCATGAGCTACCGCACGCTGGGTCACTCGGGATTGCAGGTGTCCACCCTGACCCTGGGGACCATGATGTTCGGCGAACAGACCAGCACCGAAGATTCCCTGCGGATCATCGACAAGGCCTGGGACCAGGGCATCAATTTCATCGACACCGCCGACGTCTACACCAACGGTCGCTCTGAAGAGATCGTCGGTGAAGCGATCGCCGGCAACCGCCACGAATGGGTGCTCGCCACCAAAGTCGGTTTCGGCCCGGTGGACGGTGTGCCGAACCGCAGCGGCCTGAGCCGCAAGCACATTTTCAATGGCATCGATGCCAGCCTCACGCGCCTGGGCACCGACTACGTCGACCTCTATTACCTGCACCGCGAAGACCACAACACGCCGCTGGAAGTGACGGTGTCGGCCATCGGCGACCTGATTCGCCAGGGCAAAATCCGCAACTGGGGGTTGTCGAACTACCGTGGCTGGCGCATCGCCGAGGTCATTCGCGTGGCCGACAAACTGGGTGTCGACCGCCCTGTCATCAGCCAGCCGCTGTACAACATCGTCAATCGTCAGGCCGAAGCCGAACAGATCACCGCCGCGCAGAACTACGGTTTGGGCGTTGTGCCTTACAGCCCGCTGGCGCGTGGCGTGCTCAGCGGCAAATATGCGCCGGATGTAAAACCGGATGCCAACAGCCGCGCCGGCCGCGCCGACAAACGTATTCTGGAAACCGAATGGCGCGTCGAATCCCTGCGCATCGCCCAGCAGATCCAGCAATACACGCAAGATCGTGGTGTCGGCATCGTCGAGTTCGCGATTGCCTGGGTGCTGAACAACAGCGCCGTCACCTCGGCCATTGTCGGGCCGCGTACCGAAGAGCAATGGGATGCCTACACTAAGGCGCAGGCGGTGAAGATCACGGCGCAGGATGAAGCGTTTATCGACTCGCTGGTGACACCGGGGCATGCGTCCACGCCAGGGTTCAATGATGTGAGCCATTTCGTGTCGGGCCGTAAACCGCGCAACGCCTGAATCAAAACAAGACGACTGTAGGAGCGAGCTTGCTCGCGATGGTGCATCAGCTACATCGGTGTCAGCTGACACACTATCGCGAGCAAGCTCGCTCCTACAGGGTGTCGGGTGTTGTAAATATTGATCATCCGGACAATATTCAGCACAAAAACCACGTATCCTCCGCACCCCGTTTCACGCTCAACTTCGCGAGGACAGTTTGTCTAAAGGTATCGCTCTATCGGTTTCAGCCTCTGTGCTGTTTGCCGTCATGTATTACTACACCTCACTGCTCAACCCGTTGAGCGGTGTGGAAATTTTTGGCTGGCGCATGCTGCTGACAGTGCCGTGCATGACCGTGTTCATGGTGGTGTCCCGCGAATGGAAGCGCGTGGTCGAGCTCGTTCGCCGAGCCATCGCCCAGCCGAAACTGATTGCAGCCCTGATCGCCTCTTCTGCCCTGCTGGGCGTGCAACTCTGGCTGTTCATGTGGGCACCGCTCAACGGTTACAGCCTTGATGTGTCGCTGGGCTATTTCCTGTTGCCACTGACCATGGTCCTGACCGGACGGCTCGCTTACGGTGAGCGCCTCTCCTACCTACAGAAAGTTGCCGTGTTTTTTGCCTGCCTCGGTGTGATCAACGAGCTGTATCAGGTCGGTGGTTTTTCCTGGGCTACGTTGCTGGTATGCATCGGCTATCCAACGTATTTCATCCTGCGCAAGCGTCTGGCGACGGACAACCTCGGCGGCTTGTGGCTGGACATGGCGTTGATGCTGCCGGTGGCCTTCTGGTTCGTACAGACCGGCGAGCAAGGTTTCAATGTGTTTGATCAGCATCCGTGGCTGTCACTGTTGATCCCGCTTCTCGGCGTGATCAGTGCGTCGGCGCTGGTGATCTACATCATCGCCAGCCGGCTGTTGCCCTTCAGCCTGTTCGGGCTGTTGAGCTACGTCGAGCCGGTGCTGTTGCTTGGCGTTGCGTTGTTGCTCGGGGAAAGCATCAAGACCGGGGAATGGCTGACCTACATTCCGATCTGGATGGCGGTGCTGGTGCTGATGTTCGAAGGGTTCAAGCACATGATGCGACAGAGACGCGGTTCCATGTAGGAGCGAAGCTTGCTCGCGAAGGCGTCTTCGAAAACGCCAGAAGCTTCGCGGGCAAGCCTCGCTCCTACAAGGATCTAAAGCGCTTAGTCGGTGGAGAGCACACCACGACGAACCTGGTCACGCTCGATCGATTCGAACAGTGCCTTGAAGTTGCCCTCGCCGAACCCGTCGTCGCCTTTACGCTGGATGAATTCGAAGAACACCGGGCCCATCAGGGTTTCCGAGAAGATCTGCAACAACAGACGCTTGTCGCCCGACTCGGACGAACCGTCCAGCAGGATGCCTCGCGCTTGCAGTTGATCTACCGGTTCGCCGTGGTTCGGCAAACGGCCTTCAAGCATTTCGTAATAGGTTTCCGGTGGCGCCGTCATGAAGCGCATGCCGATGCTTTTCAGGTGATCCCAGGTCTTGATCAGATCATCGCTGAGGAACGCCACGTGCTGGATGCCCTCGCCGTTGAACTGCATCAGGAACTCTTCGATCTGCCCGGCGCCCTTGGAGGACTCTTCGTTCAACGGGATGCGGATCATGCCGTCCGGCGCGGTCATCGCCTTGGAGGTCAGGCCGGTGTATTCGCCCTTGATGTCGAAGTAGCGGATTTCACGGAAGTTGAACAGCTTCTCGTAGAAGTTCGCCCAGTACGCCATGCGGCCGCGATACACGTTGTGAGTCAGGTGGTCGATGATCTTCAGGCCGGCACCGACAGGGTTGCGGTCAACGCCTTCGATGAACACGAAATCGATGTCGTAGATCGAGCTGCCTTCACCAAAACGGTCGATCAGGTACAGCGGCGCGCCGCCGATGCCTTTGATCGCCGGCAGGTGCAGTTCCATCGGGCCGGTTTCGATGTGGATCGGCTGCGCGCCGAGTTCCAGCGCACGCTTGTAGGCCTTTTGCGAATCCTTGACGCGGAACGCCATGCCGCACACCGACGGGCCGTGCTCGGCCGCGAAGTACGAAGCGACGCTGTGAGGTTCGTTGTTGAGGATCAGGTTGATCGCGCCCTGGCGATACAGGTGCACGTCTTTGGAACGGTGAGTCGCGACTTTGGTGAAGCCCATGATCTTGAAGATCGGCTCCAGCGTGTTCGGGGTTGGCGATGCGAATTCAATGAATTCAAAGCCCATCAGGCCCATCGGGTTTTCGTATAAATCTGCCATGGTCGGCGCCTCATCATTTTCTGGTCAATTAACGAATCGTTAGTTGCTGGCAATGCTGAGACCGGCGGGTGGCGCGCAGGAGATGCCCCGCACGCTGCGCGCGAGGAAGTCACCGTAGATCAATTGAAACCCAAAACTCTTCATTGTCGACCCAAGGCTATTACGGGCGAGGCTTCTGCTGCCAGAAGCCATTTATTCTTATATGCGTAACCGGATTCTACACAGCGTAAATAGGTTTGTCCGCCTTCTGTATCAAATCCCCTTTTTCCCTACTCGCGCAAGGGGTTTGTTGCAGAGGAAAATCCCCGCCAGAATCAGCCCGCCGCCCAGACACATCGTCAGGGTCAATTGCTCGCCGAGCAGCAACGCACCCAGGATGACAGCGGTCAGCGGATTCAAGGCGATGAACACCCCGGAACGGGTCGCGCCGATTTTGCGCAGGCCGTCGTAATAGCCAATATACGCCAGCGCCGAGCCCAACACGCCCAGATACATCAGGCTCAACCATTGCGCCGGGTCAAGGCTGACCAGCGCCGCGACACTCACCTCGCCTCTGATGGCACTGGCCACCCAGAGCATCACCGTGCCCAGCAAAATCGAATACGTCACCGTTTGCACCGGCCCCAGGGTTTGATTCAGATCCTTGGAGAACAGTGAGTAAATGCCCCAGCCGAGCACGCAGCCGAAAATCAACAGATCGCCGAACCAGGCATCCGCCTGACCGGCCAGCAACTGCGGATGACGACTGACAATCACCAGGCTTGCCCCGGCAATGCAGATCGCGATGCCGATGACTTTCGCTCGACTCAAGCGCTCCTTGAACAGCAGCCACGAGGCCAGTCCGATCACGGCCGGGTTCAGCGCCACGATCAATGACGCCCGCGAGGCATTGATGTAGTGCAGGCCATAGAAGAAGCACAGGTTATAGAAAAAAATCCCGAAGAAGCCCAACAGCGCCAGTTGCAACCATTGCCGAGGACTCGGCCGAGCCAGTGGAATGCGCGCGAGCAGCAAAAACAGGAGCAGCGCCGCGCTGGCCAGCAAAAAACGCAGGCTGGCAGCGAACAACGGGCTGAGGCTGTCCGCAAGAAACCGCCCCGCGACGAAAGTGCCGCCCCAAATCATGGTGACCGCCGCGAGTTTGAAATAAACCGCGACATCAGACGGCTCCGACAGGCTTTGCTCACATGCAGTCATAAGTCTCCAGAACGACAGATCGATTCGATGACGTATCATTCCGCTAATATTCGATCATCGTAAAATGAGTAAAAGCTCATGACCCTCACTCAGCTGGAGATCTTCTCGCTCGTTGCCGAACTTCACGGCTTTACGGCGGCGGCCAATCGTCTGGGCATTTCTCAATCCGCGGTGTCTCACGCCCTCAAGTCGCTGGAACAGGAACTAGGCGTCGAGCTGCTGCGGCGGCATCAGTCTCAGGTCGAGCTCAGTGACATCGGCCAACAGCTGCTATTACGCGCCCGGGCAATGCTCGGGCTGGCCAACACCTTGCGCCAGGAAGCGGCGGATGCCCGCGGCATGAAACGCGGCACATTGCGCATCGGCTCGTTCGGCCCGACCTCATCGATCAAGTTGCTTCCGACGATTCTGCAGCACTATCGCGCCGCTCACCCTGGCATCGAGGTGCACATTGATGAAGGCCCCGACCGCCAGGTGATCCAGTGGCTGGAAGAGCGACGCATCGACATCGGCTTCGTGGTGTTGCCCGAGGAGCGCTTCGACACCTTTGCGTTGTTCGAGGACCAGATGGTCGCGTTGCTGCCCGCCCGTCATCCGCTGGCGGCTCGCGCCAGCCTGTCCCTGGACGATTTGTGTCACGACCCGTTCGTGCTGACCGAGGCCGGCTCTTCGGAGTTGGTGTCCCGTTTGTTCAGTGCCGCGCGGTTGACGCCTAACATCCGTTATCGCTGCTCGCAGTTGCTCAGCACGCTGGATACCGTTGGCCGGGGCGATGCCTTGACCGTGGTCGCCGAAGGCTCGCTGCCCACGCATCACGACGACCGCTACCTGAAAAAACCGCTATCGCCAGCGATCGCACGCCAGATCGGCCTGGCCGTGCTCGACCAACGCCAGAGCTCTCCGGCAGCACTGGCCTTTATCAAACTGGCCACAAGTCTGGCCTACCGTTGAGCGGCATAAGCCACAAAGGCCAACTATCATGGCCTCTGACCGAACTCTTTTGGGGAGGCGTGCCGTTGTCCTGCCTGCATTTGAGAGCCCTATTTCATCGCTACAGGTTTCGCAAATGCCACTGACTGTAAAAACCCGCCGCCAACGCGGCAGACGAATTATTGTCACCGTATTGAGTGGTTTGCTCCCGATGTTGCTCGGGTTCGCCATTCTTTACCTGCAAGCTGAGCGCGCGCTTGAGCAAAGCACCCGACTGACCGCCGAAGAAGCCATCCGCCAATTCGAACTGATGCTCGACAACACCGCGCAGGCCGCACGCGAATTGCTGCCGCTGGCCGGGAAAAGTTGTATTGACGTCAATCTGGCCTTACGCGAGCAAGTCACCCGCCGCCCGTTTGTGCGCTCGACCAATCTGGTGTGGGACGACACCAATTATTGCAGTTCTTTGTTCGGCGACTTTCGCGAAAAAATCGAGGCGGGCGACTACAGCAACGGCACGTTGCAACTGATGAAAGGCAATCTGGTCACGCCCGATTCCGCGGTGTTGGTGTACCGCATCGGCGAAGGAAAAAAGGGCGCGCTGAGCACGCTGGACGGTTATCACTTGAGCAACGTACTGCGCATGATCGGCCGCTCGACAGTACTGATGCTGCAAGTCGGCCCCCATTGGCTGACCGCCGATGGCCAGTTCCATCAAGACCCCCTCCCCACTTTGCCCGTGGCGCAAACCAGGCTCGGTTCCTCGCGCTATGCGTTCTCTGTAACGGCCGGATTTCCCGAAGGCGAAACGTGGCGCTACATGAGTAGCGAATATCCGCCGCTGTTCAGCTTGCTGATCTTCTTCGGCGTGGTATCAGGTTCCATCGGGCACTTTCTGCAGAAGCGCTCTTCGTCGCCAAGCCATGAGCTACGCCGTGCGCTGGAAGCGGCGGAGTTCATTCCTTACTTTCAGCCGGTGGTTCATGGCGACAGCAAGAAATGGTCAGGCACCGAGGTGCTGATGCGCTGGAAGCACCCGAAGGAAGGGCTGGTGCGTCCCGATCTGTTTATTCCGTTCGCCGAGCACTCTGGGCTTATCGTGCCCATGACCCGCTCTTTAATGCAGCAAACCGCCGCGTTGCTGGCGCCCTTGTCGACCTCATTCGAAAGCCCGTTTCACGTGGGCATCAACATCACTGCCAGCCACTGCAAGGACTTGGAACTGATCGAGGATTGCCGGGCATTTCTGAGTAACTTTGCACCGGGCTCCATCCATCTGGTATTGGAACTGACCGAACGCGAACTGATCGAGCCCACCGCCATCACGCTGCAGTTGTTCGAGCAACTTCACGCGCTGGGCGTGATGATCGCCATCGACGACTTTGGCACCGGTCACTCAAGCCTGGGTTATCTGCGCCAGTTCAATGTCGACTTCCTGAAAATCGACCAGAGTTTTGTCGCCATGATCGGCGCCGACGCCCTCTCCCGGCACATTCTGGACACCATCATCGAACTCTCCGCCAAGCTCGATCTGGGCATCGTCGCCGAAGGCGTGGAAACCGAAGAGCAAAGTGACTACCTCACCGCCCATGGCGTGAACTTTCTGCAAGGATATCTGTTCGGCCGGCCGATGACCGGTGGAGACTTCATTAAGGCATTAAGTCACCATTAACTAATGGCATTAAGCGACGAGACAACGGCGATGCGCACCAAATTGAATCAAAAGACTACTCTCGTTACATGAAGAAAAAGTCAGGATTTACTCTTTTCCCATTAACTACTACAATTTTTCATGCCTGCTATAAATTGGCAGGTGAGCCACTATCACCGAGTCGCTACAAGGCTCTTGGCTTATAGCTTTGTTTGCGGTTGGTCTCAGCCAAACACACTATTGGAGTAAAGATATTGTCCAGACTCGCTGAATTTCGTGCAGCTGAAAAAGCCCTTCAAGAGCAGCTCAAGCAGCTGGAATCCCTGAAGAACGATGCCGGGCTCAAGAAAGAAATCGAATTCGAAGAAAAGCTCCAGGGGCTGATGAAAACCTACGGCAAGAGCTTGCGCGACATCATCGCCATTCTCGATCCGAACCCGGCAAAATCCGGCCTGCAGCAGGCCGCCGCGCCGAAAACCCGCCGCGCTCGCGTGGTCAAGGTTTATCAGAATCCGCACACCGGTGAACTGATTGAAACCAAGGGCGGCAACCACCGCGGTCTGAAAGCCTGGAAGGAACAATACGGTGCATCCACCGTTGATTCCTGGCTTCGCGGCTAAGCACTCGCGGTGACAAAAAAAGCCCTGCATCAAGCAGGGCTTTTTTATGGATACCTGTTAAATGCAACGATTGAAATCGATCAATTCGCTACATATCGACTAACTTTGTGCTTAATCCCTTTGGGTATCTAAACATTGCGAAATGCACGACCGTGCAAACCAGCAACTAAAGTTTCAAGCTGTTACGAGCAGCCTCTATTTCACCCAGGCTTGCCTTGTAAGCCTCTGCCTGACCTGCGTACGAAAGAACATAAGCCTTATCGGCATCCACCGCTGCGACCAATGTTTGCGAAAGCACGTGGCGTCCGTTCTGTGTAATGGTGCAGGTAGTTTCCAGTGCCGCCAGGCGGCTCAACGTTGCCGGATGGATTTTGTTGCACACGCTTTGATAGCCGCCCTGAAAGAAGTCCTTCTGCACGGACTTGCGCATTTCCAGCAGCACACCTTGCAGATTGACCTGATGACCGCTTTCCACTGTCGTCATGGTCAACTCCATCACCATCAACGGCGCACCGCCCTGATCGTTTTTCACCGCGCGCTGCCGGGACACTTGAGGCGTAGCCTGAGCTGGCGGGGTCGCTTCGACTTCCCAGCCATCTGGCCAGGTCACGATCGGGGCATCCGCATGAGCACAGGTAACGCCTGACAGCAGGAAAATCAGAACGAACAGCGATTTACAGGATCGGGTCATTGCAATGAATACTCACGGATTGAGCGATAAAGTCTGAGCCTCGTCCGCCTGTCAGGCAATAGCGGGTGGTTTGGGTTTGGTGATGCCTGCGCCCTTGCGTATCATTGACGCCATTCGTTAGCCCCACTTATTTTCCGGAGGGCCCATGAGCCTGCACGAATTGAACACCTTCCCAGGCGTCACCGCCCAACCTGACACCGCAACGCAGAACTTCGTGTTCAACCACACAATGCTGCGGGTCAAGGACATCACCAAGTCCCTGGATTTCTACACGCGGGTCCTCGGTTTCTCGCTGGTGGAAAAGCGCGACTTCCCGGAAGCCGAGTTCAGCCTGTATTTCCTGGCGCTGGTCGACAAGAACCAGATCCCGGCCGATGCCGCAGCCCGCACCCAATGGATGAAGTCGATCCCTGGCATCCTTGAGCTGACCCACAACCACGGCACCGAAAACGATGCGGATTTCGCCTACCACAACGGCAACACCGACCCGCGCGGTTTCGGCCACATCTGCATCTCGGTGCCGGACATCGTCGCTGCGTGCGAACGCTTCGAAGCGCTGGGCTGCGATTTCCAGAAGCGCCTGAACGACGGCCGCATGAAGAGCCTGGCATTCATCAAGGACCCGGATGCTTACTGGGTCGAGATCATCCAGCCAGCGCCACTCTGAAACACACACGCCCCTGTAGGAGCGAGCTTGCTCGCGAAGAACTTCAAATCACCGCGTTAAATCAGGAAACAAGCGGTATCGTTGACGTCCATCGCGAGCAAGCTCGCTCCTACAGGGGTTTTGTGTTTTCAGCGTCCGGTTTATGCCGGGGCCGATGTCCGGATCAAGTGATCGAATGCACTCAGCGAAGCCTTGGCGCCCTCGCCTACTGCAATCACGATCTGCTTGTACGGCACGGTCGTCACGTCACCGGCGGCGAACACGCCCGGCATCGAGGTCTCACCACGGGCATCGACGATGATCTCGCCGCGAGGCGACAACTCGATGGTGCCTTTGAGCCAGTCGGTGTTGGGCAGCAGACCGATCTGCACGAAGATACCTTCAAGGTTCACCGTGTTGAACTCACCCGAATCGCGATCCTTGTAGACCAGCCCGGTCACCTTCTGGCCGTCACCCTTCACTTCACTGGTCAGTGCGCTGGTGATGACATCGACGTTGGGCAGGCTGAACAACTTGCGTTGCAACACCGCATCGGCGCGCAGCTTGCTGTCGAATTCCAGCAGCGTGACGTGGCTGACAATACCGGCCAGATCGATCGCCGCTTCAACGCCGGAGTTACCGCCGCCGATCACCGCTACGCGCTTGCCTTTGAACAGCGGACCATCGCAGTGCGGGCAGAAGCACACGCCTTTGGCCTTGTATTCCTGCTCGCCCGGCACACCCATTTCACGCCAGCGGGCGCCGGTGGCAAGGATCAGCGCCTTGGTCTTGAGGGTCGCGCCACTTTCGAAGCGAACCTCGTGCAACTCACCGGGATTCTTCGCCGGGATCAGCGCGGTGGCCCGTTGCAGGTTCATGATATCGACGTCGTATTGCTTGACGTGCTCTTCGAGCGCGCTGGCCAGTTTCGGCCCTTCGGTCTCCTGCACGGAGATGAAGTTCTCGATAGCCATGGTGTCCAGCACCTGCCCACCGAAACGTTCAGCTGCCACACCGGTGCGAATGCCTTTACGGGCCGCGTAGATCGCTGCCGAAGCACCGGCCGGGCCACCGCCGACCACCAGCACGTCAAAAGCTTCTTTGGCGCTGATTTTCTCGGCCTGACGCTCGGCACCGCTGGTGTCGATCTTGGCGAGGATTTCTTCCAGGCCCATGCGGCCCTGGCCGAAAATCTCGCCGTTCAGGTAAATGCTTGGCACCGCCATGATCTTGCGATCATCGACTTCGGCCTGGAACAACGCGCCGTCGATAGCGACGTGACGGATGTTCGGGTTGAGCACCGCCATCAGGTTCAGCGCTTGAACGACGTCCGGGCAGTTCTGGCAGGACAGCGAGAAGTAAGTCTCGAAGCTGAACTGGCCTTTGAGCGAGCGGATCTGTTCGATCACTTCCGCACTGGCTTTCGAAGGGTGGCCACCGACTTGCAGCAGGGCCAGCACCAGCGAGGTAAATTCGTGGCCCATCGGGATGCCGGCGAAACGCAGGCTTATGTCGGCACCGGGGCGGTTGACCGAGAACGATGGTTTACGCGTGTCGTCACCGTTGTCGAGCAAAGTAATTTGGCTGGAAAGACTGGCAACGTCTTTCAGCAGTTCGAGCATTTCCCGGGATTTCGCACCGTCGTCGAGGGATGCAACGATCTCGATCGGCTGGGTGACCCGTTCCAGGTACGATTTCAACTGGGCTTTAAGATTGGCGTCCAACATACGGGCGATTTCCTTTGCTTTTCTTGAGGCGAAAAAAAGCCCGAGCGAATCTCGCCCGGGCTTTTCTATTGGGCGGTGCAGCTTACTGAGTAGGTGCGGAGTTCCGCCCTTTGAAGCGTGTCACAGACTTAGATCTTGCCGACCAGGTCCAGGGACGGAGCCAGAGTGGCCTCGCCTTCTTTCCACTTGGCTGGGCAAACCTGACCTGGGTGAGCAGCAACGTACTGGGCAGCCTTGATTTTGCGCAGCAGCTCGGAAGCGTCACGGCCAACGCCGCCATCGTTCAGCTCAACGATTTTGATCTGGCCTTCAGGGTTGATCACGAAGGTGCCACGGTCAGCCAGACCAGCTTCTTCGATCAGTACGTCGAAGTTGCGGGAGATAGCGTGGGTCGGGTCGCCGATCATGGTGTACTGGATTTTGCCGATGGCTGGCGAAGTGTTGTGCCAGGCAGCGTGGGCAAAATGGGTGTCAGTGGAAACGCTGTAGATCTCGACGCCCAGTTTCTGGAACGCGTCGTAGTTGTCAGCCAGGTCTTCCAGTTCGGTCGGGCAAACGAAGGTGAAGTCAGCTGGGTAGAAGAATACAACCGACCACTTGCCTTTCAGGTCAGCGTCCGAGACTTTTACGAAGTCGCCGTTTTTGAATGCGTCAGCTTTGAATGGTTTAACTTGGCTGTTGATGATAGGCATCGTTGACTCTCCGTCAGGGGTTAAGAAGTTGATGGAGTGAACTCTACCCACTCGACGGACGGATGGCTCATTGGCAAACCTCATGCTGCTGATTGGTTTTCGCTATTAGCAGACAGTATTAATAGAAGGAAAAGGTATCTAGGGCGCCAACGGCTTTTCCGAAATCCGCGTCATCCCCAGAAACGGACTGGCTTCTACGTAACGTATGGCCGATTTCATATCCTTCCAGCCGACGTAACTCATCAGCGATTTCAAATCCCAACCGCTTTGATGAGCCCACGTGGCAAAACCCCGTCGCAACGAATGGCTGGTGTAGTGCTCGGCCGCAATGCCGGCGCGCTCCAGTGCCTGGCGCAATAACGGGATGATGCTGTTGGCGTGCAAGCCCTCTTCGCTCAAATGGCCCCAGCGGTCGATGCCACGGAACACCGGCCCGCGCACCAATGCGGCCTCGGTCATCCAGTCGATGTATGCCTGCACCGGACACAATCGCTGCAACGCCGGTGTCTGGTAAGTCTTGCCAAGGTTTTCGCGGTCGCTCTTGCTGCGAGGCAGATACAGGGTGATGCCTGAACCGGCACTGGCCTGCACGTGTTCAATCTGCAGGCGGCATAGCTCGTCGCTGCGGAAACCGCGCCAGAAGCCCAGCAAGATCAGCGCCCTATCGCGCCGGGCTCTTAACAGCGCCGGTCGGTCGTCTTTTGATTTCGCGGTTTGTGCCTCGTGCTCAAGCCAGGCCACCACTTGCTCCAGATGCTGAAGCTGCAATGGCTCAGCCTGCTTCTCCTGCACCGGGTGCAGCGCGCGAATGCCTTTGAAGACTTTGCGCACCACGGGCGCCTTGGTCGGATCGGCAAACCCCTGGCTGTTGTGCCACTGCGCCAGCGCCGACAACCGCAGCTTTAACGTATTGATCGATAACTCACCCGCATACGCCACCAGATAGCGCGCAACGCTATCAGCCGTGGCCGGTAGAAACCCGCCCCAATCGACTTCGAAATGTTCGATGGCCGCCCGGTAGCTTCGGCGAGTGTTGTCGCGCGTGGCGGCTTGCAGGTAACGATCCAGATCGCTCATGGCGGTGACTCCTGTAGGAGCGAGCTTGCTCGCGATGGACGTAAACGATGACGCTAACTGCCTGAGTGATCGCGGTGCCTGGAGGTTTTTCGCGAGCAGGCTCGCTCCTACAGGAGGGTTGTGTACGGAAATGGAGCTGCGAACAATTCAGGATCGCTGTCACACGGGGCAATACCAGTATATCCCGCGTGAATACTTCGTGTATTTAATGTTGTTTGCTGGCGTGGTACATTGTGTACTTTAGTGGTATGTACCACAGTACGAAATCGTAGGAGAGTTCATGGCACGCGGTGGTGTTAACAAAGCAGTGGTGCAAGCGGCACGCTTGGCAATTCTGGCTCGCGGTGAAAACCCCAGCATCGATGCAGTACGGATCGAAATGGGCAATACCGGCTCGAAAACCACTATTCACCGGTACTTGAAGGAGCTGGATGACGGCGCCGAGCCGGCAGCGCCCTCCTCCGAACCCATCGATGACGAGCTGGCAGGGTTGGTCTCGCGCCTTGCGCAACGGCTCAAAGAGCAGGCGCAGGAACCCATCGATCAGGCACGCGCGCAGTTCGAACAGCAACGAAAAGACCTGGAAAGCCAGCTGACAGACGCCCAGGAAGCCAACAGCGAATTGCAGCAGCAGTACGAGATTCAAACCCTGGCGCTGACGCAGGAGTCCGACACCCTGCAAAACACCCTGTCGATGCTGCAGACCGAGCAAACCCGCAACGCCGGAATGAACCAGGCGCTCGCTGATTTCGAGTTGCGCTTGCAAGACAAGGACGAGCAGATCCGCTCCCTTGAGGAAAAGCACCTGCACGCCCGTGACGCACTGGAGCACTATCGCAACGCCGTCAAAGAGCAGCGCGAGCAGGAACAAAGCCGCCATGAGGGCCAGGTGCAGCAGATTCAGATGGAGTTGCGCCAGGCCCAGCAAAACGCCCTGGTGCGTCAGGATGAAATCACCCAATTGCACCGCGACAACGAACGCCTGCTGACCGAAAACCGTGGCACGCTGCGCGAGCTGAGCCTATTGCAAGAACAGCTCAAGCACACCCATACCCGCCAGGATCAACTGCTGGAACAGGTCAACCGGATCGACAGCGAACGCACCCTCCTCCAGGAACGCCTGCGCGCAGCACTGCTGGAGAGCCAGTCGCTGAAGCAGAACGTCGAGGAGCAGTCGCAGATAAACAAAGCGCTGGAAATTGAATTACTGAAGACTCAGGCGAGCCTCGATGAAAGCGTGCGCCTGGCAGCGGTCATTGCGACAGCGCCAGACGCAGCCAAGGCCGATTAACCCGCGACCGGTGTACGCATGGTGACGAACTCTTCGGCGGCCGTCGGGTGCACGCCGATGGTTTCGTCGAAGTCACGCTTGGTAGCGCCCGCCTTCAAGGCAATCGCCAGACCTTGCACGATCTCGCCGGCATCCGGTCCGACCATGTGGCAACCCAACACCTTGTCGGTTTTGCCGTCCACCACGAGCTTCATCAGCGTGCGCTCCTGACATTCGGTCAGGGTCAGCTTCATCGGGCGGAAACGGCTTTCGAAGATCGCCACGTCATGGCCGGCCTCGCGAGCCTCTTCTTCCGTGAGGCCGACCGTGCCGATGTTCGGCAAGCTGAACACGGCCGTCGGGATCATCTTGTAATCCACCGGGCGATACTGCTCAGGCTTGAACAAGCGACGCGCAACGGCCATGCCTTCAGCCAGCGCAACCGGCGTGAGCTGAACCCGGCCGATCACATCGCCCAGCGCTAGGATCGACGGCTCGGCGGTCTGGTATTGCTCATCGACCTCGACGAAGCCTTTCTTGTCGAGTTTGACCCCAGTGTTTTCCAGCCCCAGGTTGTCCAGCATCGGACGCCGGCCTGTGGCGTAGAACACGCAATCCGCCTCCAGTTCGCGACCGTCCTTGAGCGTTGCCTTCAAGCTGCCGTCGGCGAGCTTTTCAATGCGCTCGATGTCGGCATTGAATTGCAGGTTCATGCCACGCTTGGTCAGCTCTTCCTGCAAGTGCTTACGCACCGCGCCGTCAAAACCGCGCAGGAACAGATCCCCGCGATACAGCAACGTGGTTTCGGCGCCCAGGCCGTGGAAAATACCGGCGAATTCAACGGCGATGTAACCGCCACCGACAACCAGCACACGTTTTGGCAGCTCTTTGAGGAAGAATGCCTGGTTGGAGCTGATCGCGTGTTCGTGCCCCGGAATCTCCGGAATCTGCGGCCAGCCGCCCGTGGCGATCAGGATGTTCTTCGCAGTAAAACGCTCGCCATTAATCTCGACCGTATTAGGATCGATGATCTTTGCGTGCCCTTCATGCAAGGTCACACCGCTGTTGACCAGCAGGTTGCGATAGATACCGTTCAGGCGATTGATCTCGCGATCCTTGTTGGCAATCAGCGTCGCCCAATCAAACTGTGCTTCGCCCGGCGTCCAGCCAAAGCCCGAAGATTGCTCGAAGTCTTCGGCGAAGTGCGCACCGTAGACCAGCAACTTCTTCGGCACGCAGCCGACGTTCACGCACGTACCGCCCAGATAACGACTCTCGGCCACAGCCACTTTCGCGCCAAACCCGGCCGCAAAACGCGCCGCTCGCACACCGCCGGAACCGGCGCCAATCACATAAAGGTCAAAATCGTAGGCCATTTTCAATCTCCTCGGCAGGCAAACAGCATACCCGCAGACGTCCGTTGGGCAAGCGCTGCAAACGATATGGGGCCGGAAAATGAAAAAGCCACCCGAAGGTGGCTTTTAAGAAACAAGCAGGTCAAACGCTATCAGTAAGCCTTGCCAGTCTTGTAGAAGTTCTCGAAGCAGAAGTTGGTTGCTTCGATGTAGCCTTCAGCACCACCGCAGTCGAAACGCTTGCCTTTGAATTTGTAGGCAATGACGCAACCGTTTTGCGCCTGCTTCATCAGGGCGTCGGTGATCTGGATCTCGCCACCCTTGCCTGGCTCGGTTTGCTTGATCAGGTCGAAGATGTCCGGGGTCAGGATGTAACGACCGATGATCGCCAGGTTCGACGGTGCGTCTTCAGGCGCTGGTTTCTCGACCATGTTGCGAACGCGGTAGAGGTCATCACCGATCAGGTCACCGGCAATTACGCCGTACTTGTTGGTTTCCTGCGGATCGACTTCCTGGATCGCAATGATCGAGCAGCGGTACTGTTTGTACAGCTTGACCATCTGCGTCAGTACGCCGTCACCCTCGAGGTTGACGCACAAGTCATCCGCCAACACCACGGCGAAAGGTTCGTCGCCGATCAGCGGACGACCGGTCAGGATGGCATGACCCAGGCCTTTCATTTCGGTCTGGCGAGTGTAGGAGAAAGAGCACTCGTCCAGCAGTTTGCGGATGCCGACCAGGTATTTCTCTTTGTCGGTGCCCTTGATCTGGTTTTCCAGCTCGTAGCTGATGTCGAAGTGGTCTTCCAGGGCGCGCTTGCCACGACCGGTAACGATGGAGATTTCGGTCAAACCGGCATCCAGAGCTTCTTCGACGCCGTACTGGATCAGTGGCTTGTTTACCACCGGCAGCATTTCTTTGGGCATGGCTTTAGTCGCTGGCAGGAAGCGAGTACCGTAACCGGCTGCTGGGAACAAGCATTTCTTGATCATAAAAGTCCTTGAAAGGGCTGTGTGTACGAGTTTCGGCGCAGTCTAATCAGGCGGCGTGCACCTTACAATGCCCCGCACTGGCTAACCGATGCCAACATAGAGAAATATTCTTGCGGATAGTTCCGCAGAACGTCGCGATGCCTCTTATAGATAGCAGATTTTCGGGGCTGCACAGGCGACAACCGAGCATGCAATCGCACCCACCCTACACCCATCAACACCGGTTGCGTGCGTTTGGCGTTATCATTGCGCAATTGAACCAGCCAACGAGGCAGATAGATGTCGGTAGCAAAAAGTGTCAACGGGTTCCTGATCAATCAGGCGAAAGACGGCCAGTGGTGGGTAGCCAGCGTCGGCGGCGAGAATATCGCCGGGCCATTCCCGACTGAAGCGTTGGCGATTGAAGTGGCGTCTGTATTGGAACTCGAACACCCGGAGCCGAAGCGTCGCGGCAAGGACAAGTCCTGATCCGGAGCCGATTTGCATGACCAAGCCCTGCCTCGCGCAGGGCTTTTTTGTGATTGGATGAAACGAAGTGGCCTTTCGCTATAACCTTTTGATGCCGGCGCTGTCACAGGCTTGGCCCCATCACCCTGACGACGACCACGACATGAATAGATTTTTGCCTTTGATTGCGATATTGGCCCTGAGTGGCTGCGCCACCTCTGAAAAGACTTACCTGGGCAATGGCGAAACAGGCCTGTCCATCGACTGCTCCGGCGAAGCCAATTCGTGGGCCTCCTGCTATGAAAAGGCCGATGCCTCCTGCGCCGGCACCGGCTATCGAATCGTCGGCACCGACGGAACCCCGTCAACCAAGGAAAGCGACAAGACCCTCGGCGTCGACGTAGGCAACTACAAAAACCGCAGCGTCGTGGTGGTCTGCAAGTAAGGCGCCCTGCCCTACATGTGAATTTCGGCGAACTTGATCCCGAGACCGCGCACGGTCTCGATCAGATCGTCGAGACGACTGAAGGATTCGACTTCATCGTTATCGTCCACCAGAAAATAGCTGCGCCCGGCGCTTTTCTTGAAAAACACGATCCATTCCCCCGGATCAGCCGGATTTTGAATCACATGGGTAGCAGAGATGTGACCCTCTGCGTGCCGTTCCCGTACCTGCTCTCGCTTCATGCTCGACTCCAGAAATGACAATGCCGCCAAAGCGTTGCTTTGACGGCATCGATGCTGACTGTCGCCAGTCTATCAGCCGGAAATGCACGCCGTGGCGGCATCGCGCACATCCATGGGGCGTAACGGCACATTGGAGATGCGCTCATGCAGCTTGATGCTGCTGCCACTGGAGCGTTCTTCGATATCAAATACAGCGGCCGGACCTGAGGAGAACTTCTGCGGCACAATGACCCGCACACCGTCTTTGCCCTGTGGCTCGACTTGCAGGGCGCCGCGACTGCTGGCCAGTTTTTCGGTCAGGCATTGTGCGTACTCATGGGGCTTCTTGCCTGAAATCACGCTCATGGTGGGCAGCGATTCGTTGATTTCCGAGACGCTCGCACAACCACTCATCGCCAACGCCAATGGCAAAACCCACGCACCCCACTTCATAAAAAACCTCCGATAAAGCCCCTCCGACAGCACAAATGCTGGTTTTCTCCGAGGCCCACTGCTTTTATCGCTCATAGAATTCCGAATAACTGTTTTTAATTGTCAAAGCGGAGCCCGACGACCGGATAATAACCCGTTCGGGCTGATAAACTGCGCCAATCGCCCATGCTATCGTTTTGATTTTGTAGAAAAAGCCCTTCTGGAGGCGCCTCATGAAATTTATCCACCAGCGCGAGCACCTCAACGAAGACGACATCGTCGTCATCCAGTGCTCGCAAATGTGCAACATCCGCTTGATGAACGACGCCAATTTCCGCAGCTTCAAAAATGGCGGCCGTCACACTTACCATGGTGGTGCATTCGACACCTTCCCGGCCCGTATTACTGCACCAAGCACCGGTTTCTGGAACATCACCATCGACACCGTCAACCGTCGGGCGATCAGCGTGACCCGCAAACCGACCTTGTCCCACTCGATCAAGATCATCCGCCGCTCCACCACGAAACTGAGCTGAGCACCGCCCGACTCGAACACAGGCAGATATGACCGTGACCCAAACAACCAAGTACGTCATCAAATACAAACTCAACGGCGAACGCCGCTTCGAATTTGCCCAGCTCGAAAACGGCACCGAAGCAGAAGCCAAAGCCGCGCTGGACGCCATTCATGGCCAGGGCGAAGACGTCATCAGCGAGATCAGCGTCAGCAAAGCGCTGTAACGGGATTCGGAGCGACAACCGGGATGTCTGCTCCGTCCGTTGAATTTGACCGCAAGCGCCGGAGTGTTCACGACGGCAGCGCTCCCTAGACTGGCCACCTCAACCCTGGGTTAAGGAGTCAGCACATGTTTAACGAGCGTACGCTCGATGCACTCGACTGGGACAGCCTGTACCAGCAACTCGATCAGGATGGCTGCGCCATCATCCGGTCATTGCTGAGTGCCGAAGAGTGTGACGAAATCAGCGCGCTCTATGCAAAACCAGAGCCTTTCCGCTCCCAGGTCATGATGGCCCGCCACGGCTTTGGCCGCGGCGAGTACAAATACTTCCGCTATCCGCTACCGGATCTCGTCTGCCGAATGCGCAATGCGCTTTACCCGCGACTGGTGCCGATTGCCAATCGCTGGTACGAGCAGATGGACTTGCCGATCCGTTTCCCTCCCGGGCACGAGGCGTTCCTTGAGCGCTGTCATGCCGCCGGTCAGGAGCGCCCTACGCCGTTGTTGCTGCAATATGGGCCACAGGACTACAACTGCCTGCATCAGGATCTGTACGGTGAACACGTTTTTCCACTGCAAGTGGCGATTCTTCTGTCAGAGCCAGGCGAAGATTTCAGCGGCGGCGAGTTTGTACTGACCGAGCAACGGCCACGGATGCAGTCTCGTCCCCAGGTGATTGACCTGAAGAAAGGTGACGGGCTGATCTTTGCCGTCAACCAACGACCAGTCAAAGGCGTTCGCGGTTTCTACCGGGTCACGTTGCGCCATGGGGTGAGTCGCCTGCACAGCGGAAAACGGCATACCCTTGGAATCATCTTTCACGATGCGACATGACCCCATGAACCCGAGCACATTCGACCTGTTTGCCGACGCCGAGCCCGAGCAGCTACCTCGGCGCGAGCAGATCGGCGAACAATCCTGCGTACTGAGAGGCTTTGCCCTGCCCTGGCTGGATCGTTTGCTGCCTGCACTGGAAGCGGTTCTGGCCGCCGCGCCGTTTCGGCAGATGGTCACGCCCGGCGGCTTCATCATGTCGGCAGCCATGAGCAGTTGCGGCACCTGGGGCTGGACCACCGACCGCAGCGGTTACCGCTACACCCGCAATGATCCGCAAACCGACGCGCCCTGGCCGGCTATGCCCGCAGTGTTTTTGGCGCTCGCACAAGCGGCGGCGCGCGAAGCCGGTTTTGCTGATTTCGTACCCGATTCGTGCCTGATCAACCGTTATGTCCCCGGCGCCAAAATGTCATTACATCAAGACAAGGATGAAGCGTCCTACGCGGCGCCGATCGTTTCGGTCTCCCTGGGCTTGCCGGCGATGTTCTTGTTTGGCGGGTTTGAACGCAGCGATAAAAGCCAGCGAGTGCCACTGTTGCACGGCGATATCGTAGTCTGGGGCGGCGTTGATCGCTTGCGTTATCACGGTGTCTTGCCGATCAAGGACGGTCAGCACCCGCGAATGGGCGAGCAACGGATCAACTTCACGTTTCGTACCGCAAAATGAATCTTCGAATTTGACCGCAAGCCCCGGAGTGCGACGACTGCGCCGGCTGGATAATCTGAATCAAACAGGTCAACGGACAAGAAGCCATGACACGCCAATCGACAAGAATCGCCACCGAAAACGATCCGCGCTGGGCCGCCGTCGTCGCACGCGATCCCCGCGCAGACGGGCAGTTTGTGTATGCCGTGAAAACCACCGGCATCTATTGCAGCCCCAGCAGTCTGGCGCGTTTGCCCAAGCCGCAGAATGTCGAATTCTTCGACACCGCTGAGCAAGCCCAGGCGGCCGGTTACCGCCCGAGCAAACGCGCGGCGAAGGATCAAAGTGACGTCGCCGCGCAACATGCCGCAACGGTGGCCGCCGCGTGCCGTCAGATCGAGACCGCAGAGCATCTGCCAGCACTGAGTGAACTGGCCGACGTGGCGGGCCTGAGCAGCTTCCACTTTCACCGAGTGTTTAAAGCCGTGACCGGGCTGACGCCCAAGGGTTACGCCACGGCCCATCGTTCACGCAAGGTTCGCCAACGTTTGATCGATGGAGGCTCGGTGACCGATGCCTTGTATGACGCCGGTTTCAATTCCAATAGCCGATTTTATGAGGCGGCGGATCAATTGTTGGGGATGAAACCTGGCGACTACCGCGCCGAAGGCCAGAACAACGACATTCGGTTTGCCGTCGGCCAGTGTTCTTTAGGGGCGATTCTGGTGGCGCAAAGCGAACGCGGGGTGTGCGCGATTCTGCTGGGTGATGATCCGCACCAACTGGTGTGCGACCTGCAGGACAAGTTTCGGCGGGCCAACCTGATCGGCGCCGACCACGGGTTCGAGCAGTTGATCGCCCAGGTTGTCGGGTTTATCGAAGCGCCGGCCATCGGCCTGGACTTGCCTCTGGATGTGCGCGGCACGGCGTTTCAGGAGCGCGTCTGGCAAGCCCTGCGGGAGATTCCTGTCGGCAGCACCGCCAGCTACGCCGACATCGCGCAGCGCATCGGCTCGCCGAAAGCGGTGCGCGCCGTGGCCCAGGCCTGCGGCGCCAACAGCCTGGCGGTGGCGATCCCGTGCCATCGCGTGGTGCGCAGTGACGGCAACTTGTCGGGGTATCGTTGGGGAGTGGAGCGCAAGCGGCAGTTGTTGGAGCGCGAAAGCCAATAAATAAAAAGATCGCAGCCTGCGACAGTCGCAGGCTGCGATTTTTACTTTCAGCGATTCACATCCACCACCACACGGCCGCGCAACTGACCGGCGAGCAATCGCGGTGCCGCATCGATCGCCTCACTCAAACCGATTTCGTGGCTGATCAGCGGCAGCAAGGCAAAATCCAGATCCTTGGCCAGACGGTTCCATGCCAATACCCGCTTGGCTTTGGGTTGGGTCACGCTGTTGATTCCGGCCAGGGTCACGCCGCGCAAAATGAACGGGGCGACAGAGGCCGGAAAGTCCATGCCTTGCGCCAGACCACACGCGGCGACAGTGCCGTTGGCTTTCGTACTGCCACAGGCGTTGGCCAGGGTGTGACTGCCGACCGAGTCGATCACGGCCGCCCAACGCTCCTTGGCCAGTGGTTTTCCCGGCTCGGACAAGGTCGCGCGGTCGATGATTTCGCTGGCACCCAATTGCTTGAGGTAATCGTGCTCGGAGGTGCGACCAGTGGACGCGACCACCCGGTAGCCGAGCTTGTTCAACAGCGCGATGGCGAAACTGCCGACACCACCGTTGGCGCCCGTGACCAGAACGTCACCCTGCTCAGGCGTCACACCGTTATGTTCCAAGGCCAGGATGCTCAGCATCGCCGTGTAACCGGCCGTGCCGATCGCCATTGCCTGGGCAGCGGTGAATTCCCGAGGCAGAGGAATCAGCCAGTCGCCATTCAGGCGCGCCTTCTGTGCCAATCCGCCCCAGTGCCCTTCACCTACCCCCCAGCCATTGAGTACGACTTGATCACCGACCTTGTAGTCCGGATGCCCACTGACTTCGACAGTCCCCGCCAGATCAATGCCCGGCACCATCGGGAATTTTCGCACCACCGGGCTGCTGCCGGTGATCGCCAGACCGTCCTTGAAGTTAAGCGTGCTGTACGCCACACGCACTGTCACATCGCCCTCGGGCAGTTGATCGTCATTGATCTCTTGCAGTGTGGCCCGGTAACCGCTGTCGTCTTTGTCGATCAAAATGCCTTGGAACATTGTCGTCTCCTGTCAGATCATTCAGTTGTCGTGCTACTGGAATATCACACGGCAACCTTTTGCCGTACCCGACTTTAAGCCAATCCAGGAATGCCCCATCCTGAAACCCGATTGGCCTTGCGCCTGTCTTTGCTGATACAAGTCCCGTTCTGCTGCCCTTCCCCGTCATGACCCGGAGAACCTTGAAATGAGCCAATGGCCAGATACCCGAATCATTGATTTGCTGGGGGTCGAACTGCCGATCATCCAGGCTCCGATGGCTGGCGCAACCGGTTCGGCCATGGTGATCGCCGCGAGCAATGCCGGCGGCCTGGGCTCGATGCCCGCAGCCATGCTGACCACCGAACAGTTGCGCGAAGAATTGAAGACCATTCGCCAACACACTCAACGCCCGATCAACGTCAACTTCTTCTGCCATCAGCCGCCCGCTGCCGACGGGCAACGTGCCCGGGACTGGAAGAATCTGCTGGAACCCTACTACCGCGAACTCGGCGTGGATTTCGATGCACCGACGCCCGTGTCCAATCGCGCGCCGTTCGATAACGCGACCTGTGAAGTGATCGAAGAATGTCGCCCCGAAGTGGTGAGCTTTCACTTCGGCCTGCCGGAAAAGTCCCTGCTGGATCGCGTCAAGGCGACCGGGGCGAAAGTGCTGTCTTCGGCAACGACTGTCGAAGAAGCCGTCTGGCTTGAGCAGCATGGCTGCGACGCAATCATTGCCATGGGTTACGAAGCCGGCGGCCATCGGGGCATGTTTCTCAGCGACGATTTGAGCAGCCAGGTGGGCCTGTTCGCGCTGCTGCCGCAAATTGTCGACGCGGTGAAAGTGCCGGTGATTGCCGCTGGCGGCATTGCCGATGCACGGGGCGTGGCGGCGGCGTTTCTGTTGGGCGCGTCCGCGGTGCAGGTGGGCACGGCGTATTTGTTTACGCCGGAAGCCAAGGTCAGCGCCTCTCATCACAAGGCGTTGCGCACGGCCAAAGAAAGCGAGACTGCCGTCACCAACATTTTCACCGGCCGCCCGGCACGCGGGATTCTCAATCGCGTGATGCGCGAACTCGGACCGATCTGCGATAAAGCACCGGCCTTCCCGTTGGCAGGTGGGGCGTTGATGCCATTGCGGGCAAAGGGCGAAGCGGATTTCAGCAACCTCTGGGCCGGGCAGGCGTTCAGGTTGGGGGTTGAGATGACGACAGCAGAATTGACGCAGCGTCTGGCCCAAGACGGCTTGGCGAAACTGTTGCACCGCTAGGCACAAGACCTGTGGCGAGGCGTTTCGCCGCAATGCAATCGAGATCAACACATTCCGTTTGCAGGCAATTCGCTATATATTCCGCTATATAGCGTTTTAACCCCTCGCTGTCCCTGCCTACAACGGAGCCGTTTCATGACCATTCGTGCCTCACGTTTTGCCCCTACTTGCCTGGCGAGCCTGCTCGCTGTGTTCGCCATTGGCGCGGCCCAGGCGGACGAAGTCCAGGTCGCCGTCGCGGCCAACTTCACCGCGCCGATCCAGGCTATCGCTGCCGATTTCGAGAAAGACACCGGGCACAAACTGGTCACTTCCTTCGGTGCAACCGGCCAGTTCTATACGCAGATCAAGAATGGCGCGCCGTTCGAAGTGTTCCTCTCGGCGGACGACACCACCCCGCAAAAACTCGAAGCCGAAGGCGACATCGTCAAGGGTTCGCGCTTCACTTACGCCGTTGGCACCCTGGCGTTGTGGTCGGCCAAGGAAGGTTACGTCGATGCCAAAGGGGACGTGCTGAAAAAGAACGAATATCAGCATCTCTCCATCGCCAACCCGAAAGCCGCTCCTTATGGCCTGGCTGCCACCCAGGTTTTGGCCAAGCAGGGCCTGACCGACAAGGTCAAAGACAAGATCGTTGAAGGCCAGAACATCACCCAGGCATATCAGTTTGTCTCAACCGGTAACGCAGAACTGGGCTTTGTCGCCTTGTCGCAGATCTACAAAGACGGCAAAGTCACCAGCGGTTCGGCGTGGATCGTTCCGGCCAGCCTGCACGACCCGATCAAACAAGACGCGGTGATCCTCAACAAAGGCAAGGACAACCCGGCTGCCAAGGCGCTGGTTGACTACCTCAAAGGTCCGAAAGCCGCTGCTGTCATCAAATCCTACGGTTACCAACTCTAAATGACGCTGACGAATGCCGATTTTTCCGCCATCTGGCTGACCCTGAAACTGGCGTCCCTGACGACGGTTATCCTGCTGGTGATCGGCACTCCGATTGCGTTATGGCTTTCGCGCACCCAATCCTGGCTGCGCGGCCCGGTCGGGGCGATTGTCGCCCTGCCCCTGGTGCTGCCGCCCACGGTGATCGGTTTTTATCTGTTGCTGGCGCTGGGCCCTAACGGCTTTATCGGCCACTTCACTCAATCGCTGGGGCTCGGCACCCTGACCTTCAGTTTTGCCGGGTTGGTGATCGGCTCGGTGCTCTACTCGATGCCGTTCGTGGTCCAGCCGTTGCAAAACGCTTTTTCTGCCATTGGCACCCGCCCGCTGGAAGTGGCTGCGACCTTGCGCGCCAATCCCTGGGACACTTTTTTCAGCGTGATCCTGCCTCTGGCCCGACCGGGGTTCATCACCGCCGCGATTCTCGGTTTCGCTCACACTGTCGGTGAGTTTGGCGTGGTGCTGATGATCGGCGGCAACATCCCCGACAAGACCCGCGTGGTCTCGGTGCAGATCTACGATCACGTCGAAGCCATGGAATACGCCCAGGCCCACTGGCTGGCCGGGGCGATGCTGGTGTTCTCGTTTGCCGTGTTGCTGGCGCTGTACTCCAGCCGTAAAACCAAAGCGGGCTGGAGCTGATCGATGATTCAAACACGTCTGAAACTGAGGTATTCGGGGTTCGCCCTGAATGTGGACTTGCAACTGCCCGGCCGTGGCGTCACCGCGCTTTACGGCCATTCCGGCTCGGGCAAGACCACTTGCTTGCGCTGTATCGCGGGCCTGGAACGGGCTGAACAAGGCTTTATCCAGGTCAACGATGAAGTCTGGCAGGACAGCGACAAGAAGATTTTCGTAGCGCCGCACAAACGCGCGATCGGCTATGTCTTCCAGGAAGCCAGTTTGTTTACGCACCTGTCGGTGTTGGCGAACCTGCAATTCGGCCTCAAACGAATCCCCAGACAACAACGCCGAGTCGACATGGCGCACGCGACGGAACTGTTGGGCATCGGTCATCTGCTGGACCGCCATCCGCAGCACTTGTCGGGTGGCGAGCGACAGCGTGTCGGCATCGCCCGCGCGCTGCTCACCAGCCCGAAACTGTTGCTGATGGACGAACCGCTGGCGGCGCTGGATTCGCAACGTAAAAGCGAAATCCTGCCCTACCTGCAAAGGCTGCACGATGAGCTGGACATCCCGGTGCTGTACGTCAGCCATTCCCAGGATGAAGTGGCGCGGCTGGCCGACCACATCGTCCTGCTCAGCAACGGCAAAGCCCTGGCCAGTGGCCCTATCGGCGAAACGCTGGCCCGGCTCGATTTGCCTTTGGCCTTGGGCGATGACGCCGGCGTGGTGATCGAGGGCCACGTCAGTGCCTATGACGCCGACTATCAGTTGCTGACCTTGCAACTGCCAGGCACCGCTTTGAACATCCGCGTGACGCATACGCCGATGGACGTCGGCCAGGCTTTGCGTTGCAAGGTTCAGGCGCGCGATGTCAGCCTGAGCCTGCACAGCGCCGAGCAAAGCAGCATCCTCAACCGTCTGCCGGTGACCGTGATCAGTGAAATGGGCGCAGACAACGCCGCCCACGTGCTGATCCGCCTGGACGCGGCCGGCACACCGCTGCTGGCGCGAATCACCCGCTACTCCCGGGATCAGTTGCAGGTACATCCCGGCCAACAGCTCTGGGCGCAAATCAAAGCGGTGGCGGTGCTGGCGTAAATCCGCTGGCACGCGTCAATGGCCGTAACGGCCCCTGATGGGGCATTGGCCGAGTTACCGCGCCCGAGAACACGTAAAGGTTTGAGGGCTGAGGAAGTCGGGCTGGCGATGTATTTGGAGACGATGATCGAGGCAACTCAACCGACGAACTGACCTGTCCATTTTTTGCGCGATCACCAATGGCTTCTATAGTTGTTGTGACATGAATTAGCTTCGAGTGAAGCCATGGAAGACATTTACGTTGTCAAGCGCTGCAACAAGATCATCGTTTATGGCCGCCGAGCCGGCGAAGACCAACATCAGCCCCCTGAAGCCGCCTTCTGGTATCGCATCACCGATACCCGGACTAACGGCTACATCGGTGACGGCTACGATCTTGAAGAAAAAGCCCAACGCGCGTGCGATCAACTCAATGCCCGATCGCAAGTGGTGGCCCGACAAGGCTGAAGTCCGGGTCTATACTGAAAAATGGCTGAGGGAACAGCGAACCCATCGGCAGAAAGCTCGCTCCTAGCGGGCTTTTTGCTGCCACTGCCAGGTTTCTTGAACGGAGGTGTTTGCCATGTCCGAAAAAGAGTCCATCACCACCCTGCTCACCCTGCTCGACTCGCGCCAGGTTCGCTTGGCTGCAGCGTGCAAGGAAATCGCCGACTGGGTCGATCATCAAGGCGGGCACCCGACTGCCCTCAGGATTCGTGATCGCCTGAACGACATCGAGAAGGACACACCGCTGATTCGTAACACGCTGTCTTCGCTCAAACCTGTCGAGCCGCCGCTGCCGCGGTTCAGATGATTCGATCTGGACTCCGGACACGAGCGCACGGCCAGGACGCATGAACGGCGACGATGATCGTCACCGGGTGCGTCCTTGCCTGATCACCTGCCGCTGAATCCCAAACCCGGCCCTGTACCGGGATTTTTTTTGCCCGGTCATTTCACACAGCCTTCACAACTCACGCCTTACTGTAGCCCTACTCCTTTTGAAATATCCCTTGGCCCGCCCGCATGCGGGCCTTCTTTTTGCTCGCCTGCGCTCAACGAACGCCATCACTCGCGTGAGGTCAAACAGTCACACGTCACGAAGGAGGCGTCTGATGGTTACTCACTTCAAAGTTGCCGGGCATCTGGCCTGCGGCCACAAAGGCAGCAAGCTCACCTCAACCACTGAACTGAACCGAGTGAAATGCAGAAGTTGCCGAAACACCGATGCATACAAGGATGCACGCAAAGACCAACGCAACGCGGCACGCCGCGCCGCACGCAAAGCCAAAGCCACTCACGCTGCCAATGACTGGCGCGCAGCATGGGTCGAGCGACTTACCGCCATGGCCGGGCTGCAACGGTTGCCCCGTGGTTTTAGCGGTCAACCATTCGTTTAACAGACAGGTTCGGCGGCTGAAGCGCGTTCACTTGGCTCAGCCGCTGGCCCCATGATTTCTCGTTTCGGCGATTTCACTCTGTTCGACGCACGGCGGCTACGGGTGTCTGGGGTTGAGAACAGCCGAATAGATTATTCGACGATAACTTCCATAGCGTTGTGTGCCATTTCATTTTTGGCGATAACTTCCATAGCGTTGTGTGCCATTTCATTTTTGGCGATAAGCGTTTTCCTCAGCTAGGGTTTCTATCGCATCGATTCTGCCCCGACGATGTGGGCAGGCGCCTGATCAAGGAGGAGTAAATGACGACGATCCGTGAGGCGGAAGAAGAATACTGCCGCTGGTCCAGCCCGATCTTGCTGGAGCTCAAAGCAAGAGAACATCAGCTTGATCCGGCAGCTCGTCAGGCATTGCAAAATATATTGCGAGAAAGAAGGCTCGTTGACACCGGCAACCCTTCCGGCGCTGATCGACGCAAGGCGAATCAGCCTGCTGACAAAAGCGGCAAGTGAAAATAGTTGACCGGAAACAAACAAGGGTTTGCATCAGCTTTCGCTCGCAAACCCTTGATTTTATAAATTACGGTAAGAATCCCACTCAAGCCGGTTCGCAGGTCAGCCTCCACGACTGCTCAAACAATTCCCCAGCGTTTCGGCTTTCAAACTCTTCCTCCAGTAAAACTCTGCTTTCGCGAGGAAGTGCGATGAACCTTGAAAAACCGACCATTCCCCCGAAGCTGTTTCGGCTGTTCACCTCGCCGCAAAATACCTGGTGCCTGGAGTCAATGTTCCTGAACACCGCGGATTGAGGGTCTTTCAGATAATCCCTGACAAGGTTTTTAGCCTGGTACTCCATGTAGTAATTGAAGTACGCATACCTTGACGCGTAGGCCGCACTCGCCAGAACGATGCCCGATACCATCAGGTACTTAAGTGTCTTCCATGCCATCCTGGGCCTCGCAAGAAGATGAAGTCGGCAAAGTGATCGTTCGCAGAACACTTCGAAAAATAGCCAGGTAAAAATGAAAAAGGCCTGCGTGAGGTATCTCACGCAAGCCTTTGATATTCATGGTGCCCGAAGCCGGAATCGAACCGGCACGCCCTTACGAGCGGGGGATTTTAAGTCCCATGCGTCTACCAGTTTCGCCATTCGGGCGGTAGCGCGGTCAGGCAGTCTGATGGCTGACAAATGACGATCTGTCAGTTCTGACGCCTGTGCAGCAGAGGACGAAATATATACATCCCGTCCCGGTGAAGCAAGTTTGCAAATGCCCATTTCAAGACTAAATCTTGCAGGACAACGCAAATAAAAAAGCTCCGTAAATCATCGATCTACGGAGCTTGTTTAAAGTGGAGGCCGAGGTCGGAATCGAACCGGCGTAGGTGGATTTGCAATCCACGCCACAAAGCTAAGTAGATCAATAGCTTAGCATGCGATCAGTTCCGCAAGCTACTGATTTTTATCGACCTGAACCCCACGATTTTCAAAGAGCTAGTTTTGGGTTGCGGAGCGGATTTTCTTCCGTAGGCGCTGATCTTCATGTGATCTTCATGTGATCTTCAGCTGCTACTCTGAGCTCTCCACTGAGGATTCACGATGCCAAATTCAGACTTACTCCCTTCCCTGCTCTACAAAATAAACGAAAATCAACCGGCTCTTGAGGCCGCCATCCTTGAACTGTCCAACTGGGTCGAACAGCGCGGATCGGGCGATGTTGCCGATAACGTGCGCGGCGCCCTATATACCTATATACGATCGACAAGAATGAGGAGTTCATCAAACTAACCCTGGCCGTCCTCATGTCGCCGGAGTGAGCTCTGGCGGACGGCAATCGGCCAAGAGTAGGCATTCAAGGAACCCACAAAACCGCCAGCAATTCTGGCAGATGTGGCCTATCAAACGATGAGCATCGCAAATAGCAGACACATTAAAATATGGAGGACCATTGGTGCAGTTCCAATCTGACAGGAAGTCGACTGTGAACTCATATCACAATCGCCCCCCTCACAAACTGGTTACGTCCGAACTGCTTGGCGTTATATAGAGCCTGATCTGCCACCTCAATCAATCCTTGCAAATGGTCCAGTTGAGACCCCGTGGCTGTAGCAATCCCAATGCTCACACTTAGCCGTCCGAACGGGCTGGTGTTGTGCGCAATGTTCTCATGCTTCAAACGGTCGAGGATAAGTTGCGCCACCACCGCGGCACCATCACTGTCGGTGTCAGGCATGATGATACCCATCTCCTCTCCGCCATAACGTGCCACCAGATCTGACGGCCGCCTTACACACGCCTCGAAAATTCTGCCGACTGTCTGCAGGCATGCATCTCCTGCCACATGCCCGAGCGAGTCGTTAAAACGTTTGAAGTAATCGATATCAATCATCAGCAATGCCAACGTCGAGCCCTCACGCTGTGCTCGCCGAGCCTCCATGGCAAGGCTCTCATCAAAGCAGCGCCGATTTGCCAGGCCGGTCAGGGCATCTTTCATCGCAAGCAACTCAAGCTGCCGATTGGATGAGAGCAACTGTTGCTGAGCTCCACGTAACCTATCTTCTACCTTGGTGCGCCGACGGATATCCAGGATCAAGAACCAACCGATGAGACCGGTAAGCCCCAGTAGCCCCGTCACCACTACCGCCGACAGCAGAGCCTCCGTTCGCCACGCGCCGAGGGCTTCGCGCTTGCCGAGTGCCACGGTAGTTATGAGCGGCAGCCGGTCACTCTTTCGGAAGGCGTAGAGCCGCTCCACACCGTCCAAGCTTGAGGTAAACGACGCGGTACCGACTGATCGGTCGAGGAGATACTTTGAGTAGATAGGCGACTTGGAAAAGTTACGCCCCATGTCTTGCTTGCGGAAAGGATAGCGAACCAGCAACGTACCGTCGGTCTATGACAAGCCGATAGCTCCCTCCTGCCCTACGTCGATCGTTCCAAACAACCGCAGGAAGTTTTCTATCCCCAAGGTGACCGCCACCACGCCGGCAAACTCGCCGCCAGGACCATTGAAACGCCGGCTGACGGTGATCACCCATTCCTGATTGGAACGGCTCTGGATGGGCGGACCGATAAAGGTCTCACGGGATGGATCGTCGCGGTGATGGATGAAATAGGCACGATCAGAGCTGTTCGCCCCGGCTGGAATCGGCCGGTTGGAGGACATCAACCAGCGTCCCTGATTATCGTAGATCGTGATACCGCTGAGCTGTGGCATCAACGGTTCTTGGCGACCGACCAATGCACTCAGCCGCTGAATCTGCGTAGGTCCGCTACCTTCGATTTCCAGGCGTTCGACAAGCCCGAGCAAAAGCAGCGAGCTTTGGCGGACAATCCCTTCGGAGTAAGTAGCAAGCGCCTGGGTAAGGTTCAAGCCATGGACATCCACTTCCTCCAATGCTCGATCTCGAGAGGCCAACACCTTCCAGACAGTCAGTGACGCCAGGGAGCAACCAATAACCAACAGCAAAAGCACAACCAGGTGGGTATCACGCTTCACGTTACTACCTTATGGAAAGTCCGGTTTTCCGTTTCAACGACTATTGGGCCAATGCAATAGCTGTAGCCATTCGTCCTCTTCCTGAACAAGGAAACAAGTAGTGATTGATCGCTGCAGCAACCGATTATGGAGTGGAAAAAGGTACATTCTGCGTCACATCACAGTGTCCAGGCGATGTAACTCAGAGACATTAAGAAAGAAAGCTCACACACGGTTATACAGCGATAAGAATAAGTGCCCGCCAGATGTCCTGGGACTAGGTCATTACCTCCACCATCCTGGCTGCCGGCTATGGGTCGAAAGCTGCAGTTCCATGAGCGGCTGCCGAAAGCAGTCAGTCGTGAACGTCCGCTACCAAAAGCGGACGGTCAGTGAC
>NZ_AKJI01000075.1:0-6534 GCF_000282415.1 Pseudomonas sp. GM60 | reverse complement strand
CTGTAGGAGCCAGCTTGCTGGCGATGGCGTTTTCAATGACGCTATCGCCAGCAAGCTGGCTCCTACAGGGTTGTGTGTCAGTCGATTGATCGAGGCAATTGGAGTGTCACCCTCAACCCGCCTTCACGCAGGTTTTGCAGGCTGACTTCCCCGCCATGGCTATGGGCAATGTTGCGCGCAATGCCCAACCCCAACCCATAACCCTGCTGCTGCCCGGCCAGGCGAAAGTGCGGCTCGAACACCTGCTCCAGCCGCTGCTCCGGCACACCCGGCCCCTCGTCATCGACATGCAGGACAAACGCGTTCTCGTCGTCATCGATGTGCAGGTGCGCGTTCTGCCCGTACTTCAAGGCGTTGTCGATCAGGTTGCCGATGCAGCGCTTGAGCGCCAGCGGTTTGCCCGGATACGCCGCCAGCGCCCGCCCCTGCTGGGTCACGCGACCATTGCCGTTAGGCGCCAGATAAGGTTCCACCAGGCAATCGAGCACATGGTTGAGGTCCACCTGCTCGATGTTTTCGTGGATGTCGGTGTCTTTCACGCATTGCAGCGCGCCTTTGACCAGCAGCTCCAATTCATCGAGATCACGACCGAATTTGGCTTGCAGCTTTTCGTCTTCCAGCAATTCGACACGCAGGCGCAAGCGGGTAATCGGCGTGCGCAAATCATGGGAAATTGCGCTGAACAACTGGCTGCGTTCAGTCAGGTAACGGCTGATACGTTCGCGCATCGCATTGAAGGCGCGACCCACTTCGACTACTTCACTACCGCCGCCTTCGGCCACCGGCTCGACTTCCGCCCCGAGGGACATGTCCCGCGCAGCCCGTGCCAAACGCTTGAGCGGCCGGCTCTGCCAGTGCACCAGCAGGCCGATGAACAACAGCAAAAAGCCGCTGGTGAGGACGATGAACCAGACTTGCTGCGCTGGTAGGCCTTGCTCTTCAAGGCTGGTGTAGGGCTCGGGCAACAGCGAGGCGATGTACAGCCACTCGCCCGGCGCCATCTGGATTTGCGTGACCAGCACCGGTGGATTCACCGGCTCAAGGGTCAGTGCGTAGTGCGCCCAGGAACGCGGCAGCTCATCCAGTTTCAGGCCACCGTTGAAGATCCGCAGGTCTTCAGGGCTGACAAAGGTCACCGAGATATCGGTGTCCTGGCCGAGCGACTGGCGCAGCACTTCGTCCACGGCTTTGAGCACCGCCTCTTTGCGCGGGGTGATCGGCAGCACTTCCATGCCCAAGGGTTTGTCGTTGAGGGTCACCACGAAACGGGTGCCGCCCATGCTGCGCAACTGGTCGAGCACCAGCGGCCTGAACGCCACCGGCAACGAGCGAAAGTAACTGACACTGGCGGTCATCGAATGGGCAAGGCTGCGGGCGCTGGTGACCAGGCCTTCCAGCTGCGTGGCACGCAATTGCGAGACCCAGATCACGCTCGACAACGTCTGCGCGAACAACACGGCCAGCAAGGTCAGCAGCAACATCCGCCCGAGCAGCGAACGCGGGACCGGGATCTTTGCCGCGAGCTTGCGCAACACCTCAGTGACCATTGCTGGCAACCACATTGGCCGCCAACTGATAACCGCTGCCGCGCACGGTGCGAATCAGTCGCGGCGGTTTTTCGGTATCGCGCAGGCGTTGGCGCAAACGGCTGACGGCCATGTCGACGATCCGGTCCAGCGGCATCAGGTCGCGGCCACGGGTGGCGTTGCCGATGGTGTCGCGGTCGAGGATTTCCTGGGGGTGATCGAGGAACAGTTTCAGCAGGGCGAAATCAGCGCCGGAGAGAATCACTTCTTCACCATCGATGTGGAACAGCCGATGGCTGACCATGTCCAGTCGCCAGTCATCAAAGGCCAGCACTTCACTGCCGGAACGTTCCTGGCCGAATTGCGCACGACGCAACAAGGCTTTGATCCGCGCCTGCAATTCACGAGGGCTGAAGGGTTTGCCGAGGTAGTCGTCGGCGCCCAGTTCCAGGCCGATGACGCGGTCGGCTTCGTCGGAGCTGGCGGTGAGCATGATGATCGGCACTTGCGCCTGACGCGGGTGCTGGCGGATCCAGCGGCAGAGACTGAAGCCGTCTTCGTCGGGCAGCATCACGTCGAGGATCACCAGATCGCTCGGCGCATCGTTCAACGCCTGGCGGAAACCGGCGCCGTCGGGCGTGGTACGTACCTGGAAACCCGCGCGGGTCAGGTAGGTGTCCAGCAACTCGCGTATCTCTTGATCGTCATCGACCAACAAAATCGACTTGTTGACTGAGCTCACGGGGCGGCGTCCTTGTTGTTTGAATTGGGCGGATTATGCCTTAAGCACCGAACTTACAAACACCGCAGAAAAACTGTAGGAGCAAGCTTGCTCGCGATGGACGTCAACGATAACGCGCCATTTCTGACACCCCGCGGCGTTCTCAGGTTTTTCGCGAGCAGGCTCGCTCCTACAGATGGTCGCATTTCAAGCCTGGTCGAGGGCCACACCCGCACCCACCAGCCCGGAATACGGCGCCGTCACCAGCCACACCGGAATCCCCTTGAAGTAATCGCTCATGCAACCCTTGTCGGCAAAGCACCGCGCAAAACCGCTTTCGAGGAAGAAATCGGCAAACCGTGGGATCACCCCACCGACGATAAACACACCACCGCGCGCCCCCGTGGTGAGCACGTTGTTGCCCGCCACGCGACCGAGCCAGCAACAGAACTGTTCCAGCACTTCCAGCGCAATCGGATCACCCGCCAGGCCGGCGGCGGTGATCGCTTCCGGCGTTTCGAGCACAGGCGTGTGCCCGTCCACCGCGCAAATCGCCCGATAGACGCGCGGCAAGCCGCTGCCACTCAACGCCGTTTCCGCACTGACATGCCCAATCTCGTTGAAGATGTGTTGCCACAACTGAGTTTCACGCGGGCTGCTCAACGGCAAATCGACGTGACCACCCTCGCCCGGCAATGCAGCGAAACGTCCTTCGCCCAAGTCGAGCAAAGTACCGACGCCCAACCCCGTGCCCGGACCAATCACCACCGCCGGGCGCAACGGTTCCGGCGTGCCTTCGCAAACCACGCGGAATTCGCCCGGCTGCAAACGGGTCATGCCCAGCGCCATCGCCGAGAAGTCGTTGACCAGCAGCAGTTGCTCCACTTGCAGGGTCTGGCAGAACGCCTTGCGGCTGAGGCGCCAGTGATTGTTGGTGAACTTGAATTCATCACCGCTCACCGGGCCGGCCACTGACAGACACACGGAACCAATCGAACCCGGCGCCAACCCCTGCCCGTTCAGATAGACGCTGATCGCCTCTTCCGGGCTGGGAAAATCTGCCGTTGCCAGCACCTGGACCGATTCCAGTTGCTGGTTTTTCCACAACGCGAAACGTGCGTTGGTCCCACCGATGTCACCGACCAAAGCCAGTTTCAATTAAGCGTCTCCAGGGCAGAAGTAAAGGCGCTGGCGCCCTGCTCTGCGGAGCTGAAGGCCATGCGCATGAAACTAAACAGTTCGCGACCGGTGCCGATGTTGTTGCCCAACAGGCCTTTGGCCGGCGTGCGCGCTGCGAATTCTTCGGCGTCAACCTTAAGCTCCAGGGTGCCTTTGACGCCATCGACGCGGATGATATCGCCCTCTTGGACTCGCGCCAAAGCGCCGCCCACATAAGCTTCGGGGCTGACGTGAATCGCCGCCGGGATTTTCCCCGAGGCGCCGGACATGCGCCCGTCAGTCACCAGCGCGACCTTGAAACCGCGATCCTGCAGCACGCCAAGGAACGGCGTCATTTTGTGCAGTTCCGGCATGCCGTTGGAGCGCGGGCCCTGGAAGCGCATCACCGCGACAAAGTCCTTTTCCAGCAAACCGGCCTTGAACGCATCGGCCAGATCCTGCTGATCCTGGAACACCATCGCCGGTGCTTCGACGATCTGGTTTTCCAAGGCGACCGCCGAGACTTTCATCACGCCACGACCGAGGTTGCCTTCCATCACGCGCAAGCCGCCTTCGGGCGAAAACGCTCGAGCGACTGGGCGCAGGATGGTTTCGTCGAGGCTCTCGGTCACGCCTTCGCGCCAGACCAATTCACCGTTATCGAGGAACGGTTCCTTGGTGTAGCGGCTCAGGCCGTGGCCCAGAACCGTGTTGACGTTTTCGTGGAGCAGGCCGGCTTCCAGCAGTTCGCGGATCAGGAACGACATGCCGCCCGCCGCCTGGAAGTGGTTGATGTCGGCTTTGCCGTTCGGGTAGACGTGGCTCAGGGTCGGCACGACTTCGGAGAGGTCGGCCATGTCCTGCCAGGTCAATTGAATGCCCGCGGCCATGGCGATGGCCGGCATGTGCAAGGTGTGGTTGGTCGAACCGCCGGTGGCGTTCAGTGCCACGATCGAGTTGACCAGCGAACGCTCATCGACGATTTCGCCGATTGGCATGAAGTTGCCATTCTGCTTGGTCAGGCGCGTCACTTGATGCGCCGCTTCGCGGGTCAGGGCATCGCGTAGCGGCGTGCTCGGGTTGACGAATGACGAGCCCGGCAAGTGCAGGCCCATGACTTCCATCAGCAACTGGTTGGTGTTGGCGGTGCCGTAGAAGGTGCAGGTGCCGGGGCTGTGGTAGGAATTCATTTCCGATTCCAGCAGCTCTTCGCGCGAGGCCTTGCCTTCGGCATAGCGCTGACGCACATCGGCTTTCTGCTTGTTGGAAATGCCCGAGACCATCGGCCCGCCCGGTACGAAAATCATCGGCAGATGACCGAAGCGCAACGCGCCCATCATCAGGCCCGGCACGATCTTGTCGCAGATGCCGAGCATCAGCGCGCCATCGAACATGTTGTGGGAAAGGGCAACAGCGGTGGACAGCGCGATCACTTCACGGCTTGGCAGGCTCAGCTCCATGCCCGGCTCGCCTTGGGTCACGCCATCGCACATCGCCGGGGTGCCGCCGGCGAACTGGCCGACGGAGCCGATTTCGCGCAGGGCTTTTTTGATCAGTTCAGGAAAGACTTCGTACGGCTGATGCGCCGAAAGCATGTCGTTATATGACGAAACAATCGCGATGTTCGCGGAGTTCATCATTCGCAGGCTGTTCTTGTCTTCGGTGCCGCAACCGGCCACGCCATGGGCGAAGTTGGCGCATTGCAGCTTGCCGCGCATCGGACCGTCGCTGGCCGCACCGCGAATGAGCGCAAGGTAAGCCTCGCGGGTTGCGCGGCTGCGGGCGATAAGCCGTTCGGTGACCTCAAGGACGCGGGGATGCATGTGTAGAACTCCAGGCTAACGGATGTGGCGACCTGATTGTCTATGCTGAACAAGAGCCGTTGTTGATGGGATGACAAACGGCTTTCTTGATCATTCGGACCAGTTGATTCAGGTCACTCGTTGTAGATTGAACAAAATATTGCCACTAAAAAGGCTTGTTTTCTATTTTTATGCGAATAATCTTGTAATTCCAACAACAAAACGACGGCGGCCCTGTTAAATGACTCTTCGAATCGCAATCAATGGTTTTGGCCGTATCGGCCGCAACGTCCTTCGCGCACTGTATACCCAAGGCTACCGTCAGGATTTGCAGATCGTTGCAATCAATGACCTGGGCGACAGCGCGATGAACGCTCATCTGCTCAAGTACGACACTGTTCACGGCACGTTCGACGCCGATGTCCAGCATGATCAGGAAAGCCTGACCGTCAACGGCGACCGGATTTCCGTCAGCGCCATTCGTAACCCGGCCGAGCTGCCCTGGGCCGCGGAAAAGATTGATGTCGTGTTCGAATGCACCGGTTTGTTCACCGACCGGGCCAAAGCCGCCGCGCATATTACGGCCGGCGCGCGCAAAGTGATCATCTCTGCACCGGCCAAAGGCGCCGACGCCACCGTGGTGTATGGGGTGAACCACGACATTCTGCGCCAATCGCACCAGATTATTTCCAACGCGTCGTGCACCACCAACTGCCTGGCTCCGGTCGCCCAGGTGCTGCACCGCGAACTGGGGATCGAAAGTGGTTTGATGACCACGATTCACGCCTACACCAACGATCAGAACCTGACCGACGTCTACCACACCGACCCGTACCGCGCCCGTTCGGCCACCCAGAACATGATCCCGAGCAAGACCGGTGCGGCCGAAGCGGTCGGCCTGGTGCTGCCGGAACTGGCAGGCAAACTGACCGGCATGGCCGTGCGTGTGCCGGTGATCAACGTGTCGCTGGTGGACTTGACCGTACAACTGAAGCGCGAGGCGTCGGCCGATGAAGTGAATGCGCTGCTCAAGGAAGCCAGCCAGCATTCGAAAATTCTGGGCTACAACACCCTGCCGCTGGTCTCAAGCGACTTCAACCACAACCCGCTGTCGTCGATCTTCGACGCCAACCACACCAAGTCCAGCGGCAAGCTGCTCAAGGTGCTGGCCTGGTACGACAACGAGTGGGGCTTCTCCAACCGCATGCTCGATAACTGCCTGGCGCTTTGCAACGCTGAGTAAGTTGGCGTTCGTGACACCGCTATCGCCGGCAAGCCGGCTCCTACAAGGTTGCGGCGCACCCAATCCCCTGTAGGAGCTGGCTTG
>NZ_AKJI01000074.1:0-15824 GCF_000282415.1 Pseudomonas sp. GM60 | reverse complement strand
GCGAAACCATTAGCGGCCGTTACCGCAGGAATGGATATGTACACCATCAAAAAATCTTCGCCTGACACAAAGCCATCGCCGGCAAGCCGGTCTCGCTCCCACAGGGGGTTTTTCTGTTTCACAGACTTGCTCAACCACCACTCATATTCATGAACCGAACAATCTGCACGTCCCCCTCCGGAGTGAAATCATGGCGCAGCGGTTTACCGCGCAAAGCCTTTTGCACCGCATTGATCACCGGCTGGTCATCCAACGGATAACGCCGCAGCAACCCTCTCAAATCCAGCGCATCGTCCTGCCCCAGACACAACAGCAGCTTGCCTTCCACGGTCATCCGCACCCGGTTGCAAGTACCGCAGAAGTTGTGACTGTTGGGTGAAATGAAACCGATCCGGGTCTCGGGATGGCGTTCCAGGCGCACATAACGCGCCGGCCCGCCGCTGTTTTCCGTGCTGTCGAGCAAGCGATGACGCTGAGCAATCAACGTGCGCACGTCATCACTGGAACAAAACGATTCGCCCCGTGATCGCCCGACGTCGCCCAGCGGCATTTCTTCGATAAAACTGATATCGATGCGCTGGTCGATGGCGTATTGCACCAACGCCGGGACCTCATCGAAGTTGCGCCCCTTCATCACCACGCAGTTGAGCTTGATACGCTCAAACCCCGCATCCCGCGCCGCTTCGATGCCGCCCAGCACCTGATCGAGATCGCCGTTGCGGGTGATCGCGCGAAATTTCTGCGCGTCCAGGCTGTCGAGGCTGATGTTCATCCGTTTAACACCCGCCTCCACCAACGGCCTTGCCAGGCGGCCCAGCTGCGAGCCGTTGCTGGTCATCACCAGTTCGCGCAAACCGGGCAACGCGGCGATGTTGCGACACAGATCGACAATGCCGGGACGGATCAACGGCTCGCCGCCGGTAAGGCGAATCTTGCGCACGCCCAATCCGACGAACAACGTTGCCAGGCGCTGCAATTCCTCCAGCGTGAGCACCTGCTGACGCGGCAGGAAGGTCATGTTTTTCGCCATGCAATACACACAACGAAAATCACACCGGTCCGTCACCGACATCCGCAGATAATCGATCTGCCGCCCAAAACCATCCTGCATCACAGCGTTCATCACATCTCCCGGTTAGCCTTGAGGCTCACTGCACCAGCGGTGAGTCAGCGCCCTGCAAATGAATACCGCGAACATCCGCCGCGCCAATCAGGGTTTGCAGGTATTGCACCAGGGCCTTTTGCCAGACGCCCTGTTGCAACTGCGTGCGGATCGCCGTCGACACCGCTTCATAGGGCAACGGCATGCCTTCGATCCGCTGATCGACACTGACCACATGCCAGCCGTAACGACTTTCCAGTGGTTTGCTGGCCAGCCCCGGTGCCAGCGTGAACAGCTGCCGCTCCAGTTCCGGTACGGTCTGGCCTTTGCTGATCTGCCCCAGAGAACCGCCTTGCGCTTTCGACGGGCAGGCCGAATATTTCACCGCCAGCTCGGCGAAGCTGCCGGGGAAGTCTTCCAGCCGTTGCAGCAGGACTTCTGCCTGGGCATGCGCCAGCTCGCGGGCTTCGGCATCGTCCGGCGCGCACTCCAGCAGGATGTGCCGCACCGCCAGCAACGGCGCGCTGTGAAAGCGCCCGCGATTGTTTTCGTAGTAACGAAGGCTGGTTTGCTCGTCGCATTGCGGCACGATCACCTCGCGTTCGAGCAACAAGCGCGTGGCGGCTTCCTCTTCGTTCTCACCGGCACCGACCTCCAGCGACACGCCCAGTTCGGCAATGCGCTGCTGCAACAACTCGCGGATCACCAGCGCCTTGGCGGCCAGATACACCGCCTCTTCGCGGCTTTCGGCCGGGTGATATTGCAGCTCCTGGGCCATCGCTTCCGGGGTGATCACCACCTCGTTGACGCTGATGATCGGCCATTCCTGCTCGCTGCTGGCGATCAACTGCGCGGGCGCGTCATCGGCCGCCGGAGGCTCAACCGCGAGCTCTTCAAACGGTGCGACATCGTCCGGCACCGCAACCTCTACTTGTTTGGAAGATCCGCAGCCACCGCTGCCGCCGTTACCGCCGCCACATCCACATCCACCTGACATGATTGTCTCCTCAGAATTTCTGCCGAACGATTTGATAACGGCGTCCCAGGTACCAGACCGGTGCACTGATCACGTGTACGAGACGGGTGAAGGGGAACAGCACAAACAGGGTCAGGCCGAGAAACACGTGCAACTTGTAGGTCAGCCCGACCGGCGCGATGGAGGCCGCCGCTTCCGTCGGCCGCAACAGCACGGTGTTCTGCGCCCAGTCGGCGAGCATCACCATCACCGAACCGTCCATGTGCGCAGTGGACGCAACGATGGTCAGCAGGCCGAGCAGCAACTGCGCCAATAGCACCAGCAGAATCAGGATGTCCGACGTACTGGACGTGGCGCGGACCCGAGGGTCGCTCAGGCGCCGGTTGACCAGCATCAGCAGGCCGATCAGGCACAACAGGCCGAAGAACCCGCCGGACACCATCGCCAGCAACTGCTTGTTCTCAGTGCTGATGACATGGTGGTAAACCGACGCAGGCGTCAGCAGGCCGACGAAATGCCCGGCCAGCACGAACAACACACCGATGTGGAAGAAGTTGCTCGCCACGCGCATGCCGCGCTGGTTGAGCATTTGGCTGGAGCCCGCCTTCCAGGTGTACTGCGACAAGTCGAAGCGAGCCCAACTGCCGATCAGGCAAATGGCCAAAGCGATATAGGGATAAATCCCGAACAACAACAGGTTCCATTTAGACATTGCCTACCTCCTGGACTGGCGCGGAGGCCAGTCCTTCATGCTGAAAATCCACCCAGTGCAACGGCACCGCGCTTTCTTCCCGGGCCTTGCCCGGCGCGCTTGGCAGCGAACCGCAACGGTCCTGCTGTTCGGCCTGGAGAAAGTCCACGGCCTCCTCTTCCCAGATTTTGTCGAGGGCTTCGAGCGAGTCGTCGCGCACTTCCGCCGCGACTTGCTCACGCAGGTCGGCCACGGCCTGATGCGGTTCGGAGCCGGCAATCTGCAGCAGCGCCCGGAAGCAACTGGCGTAGGCGCTTTCACGCTCCTCCAGACGCGCCGCGAGCAAGGCCAGCAGGTGCGAGACATCCGCCAGGCCCTCGCGGGCCTCGATGTCTTCGCGAGTGGACAGAAACTCCAGGTACAGCGGGATGTAGTCCGGCAGCTCTTTGACGCCGATGGCAAAACCGGCGTCTTCGTACTGCGCCATCATGTCGACCATGGCCTGGCCACGGTCGCGGGACTCACCGTGCACGTGTTCGAACAACAGCAACGAGAGCGCGCGCCCCCGACCGAACAGCGCACCGTAGTGCTCCTGCCCGTCCATCAGGTCATTGGCGCAGATCAGCTCCAGCAACTCGAACAACGCACCGCGCTGCTTCGGGCTGATTTCCCGCGATTGAATGATCGCCTGCTCCAGTTCGTCACGGCCGCTGATCAGCGTTTCGGTCGGGTAATCGAGCAGCAGCGAAATCACTTTGAGAATTTGCATGCTCATTCCTCCCACAACTGCACGGTTTTCAGGACGTCGCGACGGTTGGCCTTTTTCGCGCCGAACATGTTGGTGTCGGAGCTGCCGCTGCAACCGCTGCCGAAACTGAAACCGCAACCGGAGCGTTCGGCAAAGGCGTCGCTCATGGCGTCTTCGCGGTGGGCGGTCGGCACTACAAAGCGGTCCTCATAGTTGGCGATTGCCAGGTAGCGGTACATTTCCTCGACCTGGTCCACGCTCAAACCGACGTCTGCCAGCACTTGCAGGTCTTGCACACCATCGACTTGCTCGGAACGCTTGTAGGCACGCATCGCCAGCAAGCGTTTCAGCGCACGCTTGACCGGTTTTTCATCGCCGGCAGTCAGCAGGTTGGCCAGGTACTTCAGTGGAATACGCAGGCTGTCGACGTCCGGAATCACCCCGTTCATGCCGACGGTGCCAGCGGTTGCGGCGTTTTGAATCGGCGACAGTGGCGGTACGTACCAGACCATCGGCAAGGTGCGGTATTCCGGGTGCAGTGGCAGCGCGAGCTTCCAGTCCACGGCCATTTTGTAGACCGGCGAACGCTGGGCGGAATCGATCACCGACTGCGGCACACCGTCTGCCAGGGCCTGACGGATCACCGCCGGGTCATTCGGGTCGAGGAAGATCTCCAGTTGTTTCTCGTACAGATCCTGCTCATTGGCGGTGCTCGCCACTTCGCTGATGCGGTCGGCGTCGTACAGCAACACGCCGAGGTAACGGATACGACCGACGCACGTTTCGGCGCACACGGTCGGCATCCCGGCTTCGATACGCGGGTAGCAGAAAATGCACTTCTCGGACTTGCCGCTTTTCCAGTTGAAGTAGATTTTCTTGTACGGGCAGCCGCTGATGCACATGCGCCAGCCACGGCATTTTTCCTGGTCGATAAGGACGATGCCGTCTTCTTCACGCTTGTAGATCGCCCCGCTCGGGCACGATGCCGCACACGCCGGGTTGAGGCAGTGCTCGCACAGGCGCGGCAAATACATCATGAATGTGTTTTCGTACTCGCCGTAGATGTCCGCCTGGATCTTGTCGAAGTTTTTGTCCTTGCGACGCTTGGCGAATTCGGTGCCGAGGATTTCTTCCCAGTTCGGGCCCCACTCGATTTTCTCCATGCGCTTGCCGGAGACCAGCGAGCGCGGGCGCGCCGTCGGCTGATGCTCGCCCAGCGGTGCGGTGTGCAGGTGCTGGTAATCGAAGTCGAACGGCTCGTAGTAGTCGTCGAGGCTCGGCAGGTCCGGGTTGGCAAAGATGTTGGCCAACACGCGGAACTTGCCGCCGATGCGCGGGTTGATCGAGCCGTTGGCATTACGGATCCAGCCGCCCTTCCACTTGTCCTGGTTTTCCCATTCTTTCGGGTAGCCGATCCCGGGTTTGCTTTCGACGTTGTTGAACCAGGCGTATTCCATGCCTTCACGGCTGGTCCAGACGTTTTTGCAGGTGATCGAGCAAGTGTGGCAACCGATGCACTTGTCCAGGTTCAGCACCATGCCGATTTGTGAGCGAATCTTCATCTCAGTTCTCCTCGATATCGGTCGGCAGAGGACGCGGCAGGTCATCACCGGACGAACCATCGAGCCAGTCGACTTTGGACATTTTGCGCACCACGACGAACTCGTCGCGGTTGCAACCGACCGTGCCGTAATAGTTGAAACCGTAGGCCTGCTGGGCATAGCCACCGATCATGTGGGTCGGTTTGAGCACGACGCGGGTCACCGAGTTGTGGTGGCCGCCACGGGTCTTGGTGGTTTCCGATCCGGGCACGTTCACGATCCGTTCCTGGGCGTGGTACATCATCACCATGCCGTCCTTGACCCGCTGACTGACCACCGCACGGGCGGTCAGCGCACCGTTGGCGTTGAAGCACTCGATCCAGTCGTTGTCCTCGATGCCGGCGCTTTTCGCGTCGTTCTCCGACAGCCAGACAATCGGGCCGCCACGGCTTAAGGTCAGCATCAGCAGGTTGTCGCTGTAGGTGCTGTGGATGCCCCACTTCTGGTGCGGCGTGATCCAGTTCAGGACGATTTCCTTGTGGCCGTTGCTGCGCTTGCCTTTCACCCCGGCGATGGTCCGGGTGTTGACCGGCGGCCGGTAACTCATCAGCTGCTCGCCGAACGCCTGCATCCACGGGTGATCCTGGTAGAACTGCTGGCGACCGGTGATGGTGCGCCATGGAATGGCTTCATGAACGTTGGTGTAACCGGCGTTGTAGCTGACGTGATCGTCTTCGAGCCCCGACCAGGTCGGGCTGGAAATGATCTTGCGTGGCTGCGCCTGGATGTCGCGGAAGCGAATCGCCTCATGCTCCTTGCCCACCGCCAGATGGCTGTGGTCGATGCCGGTGAATTCCGACAGCGCGGCCCAGGCCTTGACCGCTACGTGGCCGTTGGTTTCCGGTGCCAGCGACAGGATCACTTCCGCTGCATCGATGGCCGAGTCGATTTTCGGACGGCCGTGGCTGATGCCGGCGTCCCGTTCGTGGTGGTTGAGCTCACCGAGGAATTTCACTTCGGCCTCGGTGTTCCAGTTGATGCCCTTGCCGCCGTTGCCGTGTTTCTCCAGCAATGGCCCGAGGGACGAGAACTGCTTGTAGATGTTCGGGTAGTCGCGCTCGACCACGTGCAGGTTCGGTGCGTTTTTACCCGGCACCGGTGCCACGCCTTCGCTTTTCCAGTCGGTGCCGCCAAATGGCTGGGCCAGCTCGCCGACGCTGTCGTGCATCAGCGGAATGGTCACCAGATCCTTTTCGACGCCCAGGTGCCCTTCGGCCATGCTGGAAAACGCCTTGGCGATGCCTTTGTAGATTTCCCAGTCGGAACGCGATTCCCACGCCGGGTCGATCGCGGCCGACAACGGGTGAATGAACGGGTGCATGTCCGAGGTGTTCATGTCGTCTTTTTCGTACCAGGTCGCGGTCGGCAAGACGATGTCGGAATAGACGCAGGTCGAGGACATGCGGAAGTCCAGCGTAGTCACCAGATCGAGCTTGCCGATGGCGCCCTCGTCCACCCATTCGGCTTCTTCCGGTTTGCAGTCGCCGACCTGGCCGATGTCTTCGTTCATCACCCCGTTCTTGGTGCCGAGCAGGTACTTGAGCATGTACTCGTGGCCCTTGCCCGAGGAGCCCAGCAGGTTGGAGCGCCAGATGAACATGTTGCGCGGGAAGTTCACCGGGCTGTCCGGTTGTTCGCAAGAGAAGCGCAGCGAACCGTCCTGCAGCGACTTGACCACGTAGTCTTTCGGTTCCATGCCGGCAGCAGCGGCATCACGGCAAATGTGCAGCGGGTTGGTGTTGAGTTGCGGTGCGCTAGGCAACCAGCCGGCGCGTTCGGCGCGGATGTTGTAGTCCAGCGCATGCTCGGGGAATTGCGACTTGTCGGCCAATGGCGAGAGCACGTCGTGCATGCTCATCTTCTCGTGGCGCCACTGCGAGCTGTGGGCGTAGAAGAAGCTGGTGCCGTTCATTTGCCGAGGCGGACGGTTCCAGTCCAGGCCGAACGCCAGGGGCAGCCAGCCGCATTGCGGACGGAGTTTTTCCTGGCCGACGTAGTGCGCCCAACCGCCACCGGTCTGACCGACACACCCGCAGAGCATGAGCATGTTGATCAGCCCGCGGTAGTTCATGTCCATGTGGTACCAGTGATTCATCGCCGCGCCGACGATGATCATCGAGCGGCCCTTGGTCTTGTCGGCGTTATCGGCGAACTCACGGGCAATCTGGATCGCTTTCTCGCGGCTGACGCCGGTGATCTGCTCCTGCCAGGCCGGGGTGCCGGGCACCGAGGCGTCGTTGTAATCCTTGGCGACGTTTTCGCCACCCAGGCCACGGTCGATCGCCAGGTTAGCGGCCGACAGGTCGAACACGGTGGCGACTTTGGCCACGCTGCCGTCAGCCAGAACGAGGCTGTGCACCGGCACACGACGGTATTGCACGGCATCGCCGGCCACGTGCTGGAAGTGCTCGTGGGACTCGCCGGCAAAATACGGGAACGCCACTTCGGCCACGTCATCGCCGATCAGGCTCAGTTTCAGATCGATCTCGCGACCTTCGCCACCCTCACGCGGCAGGATGTTCCACTTGCCCTTCTCGCCCCAGCGATAACCGATGGAGCCCTGAGGGGACACCAGTTCGCCGCTGGTATCCAGGGCGATGGTTTTCCATTCCGGGTTGTTTTCCTGGCCGAGGTTGTCGGTCAAGTCGCTGGCGCGCAGGAAGCGGTCCGGCTGGTAACCGGCGCCCGGCGCCTTGTCGGCCATTTGCTTGAGCAGCACCAGCACCGGCAGATCGGTGAAGCGCTTGGCGTAGTCAGTGAAATAGGCGCTCGGTTTGTCCAGGTGGAATTCTTTGAAGATCACATGGTTGAAGGCCTGCGCCAGCGCCGCGTCGGTGCCCTGCTTGGGGTTCAGCCACAGGTCGGTGAGCTTGGCGACTTCCGAATAGTCCGGGGTGATCGCCACGGTCTTGGTGCCCTTGTAACGGACTTCGGTGAAGAAGTGCGCGTCGGGGGTACGGGTCTGCGGAACGTTGGAACCCCAGGCAATGATGTAGTTGGAGTTGTACCAGTCGGCCGATTCCGGCACGTCGGTCTGCTCGCCCCAAACCATCGGCGAGGCCGGTGGCAAGTCGCAATACCAGTCGTAGAAGCTCAGGCAGGCGCCGCCGATCAGCGACAGGTAACGCGAACCTGCGGCGTAGCTGACCATCGACATGGCCGGGATCGGCGAGAACCCGACGATCCGGTCGGGGCCGTACTGTTTGATGGTGTAGACGTTGGACGCCGCGATAATCTCGTTGACTTCGTCCCAGCTGGAACGAATGAAGCCGCCCATGCCGCGCTTGCTTTTATAGGAGTCGGACTTGGCCTTGTCCTCGACAATGCTGGCCCAGGCTTCGACCGGCGCCATGGTCTGGCGCGCATCGCGCCAGAGCTTGAGCAACGGTTTGCGGATTTTCGGGTACTTGAGCCGGTTGGCGCTGTAGATGTACCAGCTGTAACTGGCGCCGCGCGGGCAGCCACGAGGCTCATGGTTGGGCAGGTCGTTGCGGGTGCGCGGGTAGTCGGTCTGCTGGGTTTCCCAGGTGATCAGGCCGTTCTTCACGTAGATCTTCCACGAGCAAGACCCGGTGCAGTTCACCCCGTGGGTGGAACGCACGATCTTGTCGTACTGCCAGCGCGAACGGTAGACGTTCTCCCAGTCGCGCGACTCTTTGCGGGTCTCTCCATGACCCTCGGAAAACTCGTTTTGCTTGCGATTGAAAAACCGCAATTGATCCAGTAAATGACTCACGGTGTAGTCCTCTCAGGCTTGCTGCGGGGTTCTGTGCCCCGCCCACGCAATGGTTGGATTCGGGTCGTCTCAGCAGGGTGTCGCGGCGCCTTTGCGCGCGTACCACCACCAGGTCACGACGATGCAGCTCAGGTAAAAACCGACGAACATGTAGAAGGCCATCTCCGGTCCGCCGGTCTGGGCCATCGAAGTGCCGAAGGTTTTGGGAATGAAGAACGCACCGAAGGCGCCCATGGCTGAACTGAAGCCCAGGACGGCGGCGGACTCTTTGCCGGCATTCTTGAGTGCTTGTTCGCGTACGGCCGGGGATTTTCCGGCAGCGGCTTTTTCATGCTGGGTTCGGAAGATCACCGGGATCATGCGGAAGGTGGAGCCGTTGCCCACGCCGGTGGTGGTGAACAGCAGCATGAACATGCCGAGGAAGCCGTAGAAGTTGCCGCCCGTACCGTTCTGCGGCAGGAAGTGCATGACGCCGAAGACCATCACGATCATCGCGACGAAGTTCCACAAGGTCACTTTCGCGCCGCCGAGCTTGTCCGCCAGCCAGCCGCCCAATGGACGCACGAGCGCACCCACCAACGGGCCGAGGAAGGCGAATTTCAGCGCGATCACATCAGGGAACGAGGTTTTGATCAGCAATGGAAACGCAGCGGAAAAACCGATGAACGAACCGAAGGTCGCCAGGTACAACCAGCACATCAGCCAGTTGTGCTTGCGTTTGAAGATCACCGCTTGCTCGCTGAACGAGGCCCGCGCACTGGACAAATCGTTCATGCCAAACCAGGCCAGCACCGTCACCAGGACAATGAACGGCACCCAGATGAACCCGGCGTTCTGCAGCCACAATTGGCCACCGTCCGGCAGGGTTTGCGGGTTGCCGCCCATGAAGCCGAACACGCCGAAGGTAATCACCAGCGGTACGCAGAACTGCATCACCGAGACACCCAGGTTACCCAACCCGGCGTTGAGGCCCAGGGCCGTGCCTTGCTGGGACTTTGGGTAGAAGAAGCTGATGTTGGACATGCTCGAGGCGAAGTTGCCGCCGCCAAAACCGCAGAGCAAGGCAATCCATACGAACACGCTGTACGGGGTGCCCGGGTCCTGCACCGCGAAGCCCATCCAGATCGATGGCACCAGCAGCGATGCGGTGCTCAGGGCGGTCCAGCGCCGGCCACCGAAGATCGGCACCATAAAGGAATAGAACACGCGCAAGGTCGCGCCGGACAGCCCCGGCAACGCCGCCAGCCAGAACAACTGGTCGGTGGTGAAGGTGAAGCCGATGGCGTTCAGACGCACGATCACCGTGCTCCAGACCATCCACACCGCGAAGGCCAACAGCAGCGCGGGAATGGAGATCCACAGGTTGCGCGTGGCGGTCTGTTTGCCGCTGCTTCCCCAGAACGCAGGGTCCTCGGGGCGCCAGTCATGAATGACCGGCCCTTTATCAGGCTTTTGCAGAACGGACATGTTGTTCTCCTTGGGCAATGCTGGAAATCGGGGACGGGGTCAGCGTCGGCGCTTTACCAAGCACCGGGCTTTTGCGCATTTCGCTGAAGTACATCCAGGTGAGGGAGACCCAGACCACGCCGTACATCAACATGAAGCAGGACGAGCGCACGCCGGTGAGGTCCACCAGGGCGCCAAACATGATCGGCAGCACGAAACCGCCCAGGCCACCGGCCAGACCGACGATGCCGGACACCGCGCCCATGTTTTTCGGGTAGTCATTGGCGATGTATTTGAAGACCGAGGCCTTGCCGAACGCGAAGGCAATGCCCATGACGAACAGCAGCACGGTGAACAGCGCGGGATTGAGGCCGATGTGGAAATCCACGGTGCCGTTGATGGTCTGCACTTGCAGTTGGGTCTGTGGGTACGAGAGCAGGAACAGGCAGATCCAGCTGACCCACAACACCCACCAGGTCACGCTTTGCGCGCCCCAGCGATCCGACATCCAGCCGCCGACGGCACGCAGCACGCCACCGGGCAGGGAAAAACACGCCGCCAGCAGCGCCGCGCTTTGCAGGCTGAAACCGTATTCCTGCACGTAGTACTTGGTCATCCACAGCGCGAGGGCCACATAGCCGCCGAAGACGATCGAGTAGTACTGGCAGTAGCGCCACACCGCAGGATCTTTCAGCGAACGCAGTTGCTCACGCAGCGTGGCGCCCGAGGCACTGCGGTGGTCCTTGTTTTCGGCACTGAGGAACCAGAACGACAGCGCAGTGATAAAGAGGATGGCGCTGAAGACTTTCGGCACCAGCTGCCAACTGCCGGCGGCGATCAGGGCCGGGGCGAGGAATTTGGTGACCGCCGCCCCGGCGTTACCGGCGCCGAAGATGCCCATGGCGAAGCCTTGGTTCTCTTTGTCGAACCACTTGGCGACGTAGGCAATCCCGACTGAGAACGAGCCGCCGGCCAAACCGACGAACAGGCCCAGCAGCAAAAACTGCCAATAAGCGGTGGCGTGGCTGATCAGGTACAGCGGTGCGACGCAGGACAGCATCAGCAGAAAGAACACGCTGCGCCCGCCAAAGCGGTCGGTCAGCAGCCCCAGCGGCAAACGCACCAGCGAGCCGGTCAAGACCGGGGTCGCGGCCAGCAGGCCGAACTGGGTTTCGTTGAGCTGGAGCAGTTCCTTGATCGGCACACCGAGCACGGCAAACATCATCCAGACCATGAAACATACAGTGAAGGCCAGCGTGCTCATGCCCAGCACCAAGCCTTGTCGTACACGGGGTTGGGTCACAATGCTCTCCAGTCAGTTAGCCATGGCGGCAGACTAGAGAGAGCAACCCCGTAAAAACTTGATCCACGTCAACGAAGCCCAAGCGGGCCCAAGCCTATGCTTGCACTGTCTACCTCCAAGGAGGTAGACCGGAGAATGCTTAAAACCCCTTGTTTATCAGCGTTTTAACTTTTTCCACCCAGTGTTCTGTCGACAGGGAGCCGTCGACAACTCTTTAGAGGTAGCGCGCCTCTGGATCGCCTTCGCTGGCAAGCCTCGCTCCTACAGGTTAGGTATCGATCACTGAAACGCCGGTAACTGTAGGAGCGAGGCTTGCCCGCGAAGAGGCCATAACAAACAACCTCACTCTGGAGCTGTACATGCTCTGCTTTCTGCTTTACCCCCGGGACCTGCGCCGATGATTCGCTGGTTGCGCAGCTCCCTGCCCGCCCGCGCCGGGCTCGCGGTGATCCTGATCGCCGTGCTCGCGCTCGCCAGCTCGTTGAGCGCCGGGTTGATCGCCTGGTTCAGCCAGGGTGATGCCGCCGCCATCAACACCGCGGGTTCGGTGCGCATGGAAACCTACCACCTGAGCTGGAAACTCGCCGCCGGTGCCACCGATGAAGAAATCATCGGCATCACCGACAGCCTGCAACGTCGCCTCAACAGTCAGTCACTCAAGGCCGTGCTGGAAGATGGCCCGACCACCGCGTTGCAAACCAGCTATAGGCAACTCCAGCAACAATGGAACGAAGCGTTGCGCCCGGCGCTGGAACGCGGCGATGCCGTGGCATTTCAAGCCCAGGCCCGGCCGTTCGTTGAGCAACTGAACCAGTTCGTCAGCCTGCTCCAGCGCCAGAGCGAACAAAAGCAGGGCTGGCAACAAGTGATCCAGGGCATGGCGCTGTTCACCACCATGATTGTCCTGCTGATCGGTTTGTACGAGTTGCAGTACGGCGTCGTCACGCCCCTCAAGGAGCTGGTGGACGCAACCCAGCGCTTTCGACGCGGTGATTTCAAGGTGCGGGTCAACCATCAGTCCCAGGACGAACTGGGCCAGTTGGCCACGAGTTTCAACGCCATGGCCGAAACGATAGAAGAGTCGCACCGCACGCTGGAAAGTCAGGTCCGGCAAAAAACCCTGAACCTGCAACAAGCCAACGCCGCGCTGGAGTTGCTCTATCAAAGCAGTCGCAGCCTGGCCACACGCCTGGCCAATGCCGAAGGGCTGGACGAGTTGATCCGGCGCTTCCAGCAACGCCTGCCGGGCCTGCGCCTGTCGCTGTGTTTGCAAGGCCAGGCGCAGGCGCCTGCCCAGCAACTGATCGCCCTGCATGGCGCCAACATCCGCGACGTCTGCGCCAGTAGCGACTGCGCCACGTGCCAGAAACACCACGACGCGAGGCCGCAATCCTTCAGCATCAGCAACCAGGGCAGCGAACTGGGTGAACTCAAGGCCTACTTTGTCGACGGCCACCCCACGCAAGCCTGGGAAACCCAACTGATCCAGGCCCTGGCCAACCTGATCGGCACTTCGCTCTCACTCAAGCGCCAACGGGAACAGGATCATCGGCTGCTGTTGCTGGAAGAGCGCACGATCATCGCCCGCGAACTGCACGACTCACTGGCCCAGGCCCTGTCCTACATGAAGCTGCAAGTCAGCCGCATGCAGACCCTGATGCGCCGGGGCGAACCGGTGCAGACTCTGGAAAACGTCACCGCCGAATTGCGCGAAGGACTGAACAATGCCTACCGCCAATTGCGCGAACTGCTGACCACTTTCCGCTTGCAGATTAACGATGCCGGGCTGGTGCAGGAGCTCAAGGACACCGCCGCAGAATTCTCCCGTCGCGGCGAATTCCAGGTGCACTTGCACGTCGATGCGCTGGCCTTTCAGCTCTCGGCCAGCGAGCAGATCCACATTTTGCAGATCACCCGCGAGGCGCTCTCCAATTGCCTGCGCCATGCCCACGCGCAAAACGCCTGGCTGGAACTGCGTCAGGACGGCGAAACCGTCAGGCTGTCGGTCGAAGACGACGGGCGCGGCTTCAGCGGCGACGTCGACCAGCGCGAACATCATGGCCTGAACATCATGGATGAGCGGGCGCGGAGCTTGCGCGGCCACTTGCACATATTTTCCAGGGAGCCTCAAGGCACCCTCGTCCAGCTGGAATTCCACCCGGAATTTCTCGGACAGCACACAGAAGGTAGCGTCACATGAACCCGTCCCCACACCATAGAATCCTGCTGGTAGACGACCATCCCATGATGCGTCGCGGCATCCGCCAAATGCTCGAACTCGAAGATGACTTCCTGATCGTCGGCGAAGCCAACCATGGCGAGGAAGCACTCAGCCTGATCGAACCGCTGCAACCGGACCTGGTGTTGCTCGACAACAACATGCCGCAAATGAACGGCATTGAAACCCTGCGTCGACTGCGCGCGATGCACTACACCGGCAAAGTGTTGCTGTTCACCGTGTCGGACGCCGAAGACGATATTCGCGACGCGTTGCGCCTGGATGCCGACGGTTATCTGCTCAAGGACATGGAGCCCGAACTGTTGATCCAGTACATCCGCGAAGCGTTGGACGGTGCATTGGTCATCAGCCCCGGCCTGACCCAGGTCATGGCGCAGGCGTTACGCTCGCCGCCACGCCAGGCCGTGGTTGAACTGACCGAGCGCGAACGCCAGGTGTTGAAAACCATCGCCAGCGGCTTCAGCAACAAGGTCATCGGGCACAAGCTGGGCATCACCGAAGGGACGGTCAAGGTTCACGTCAAGAACCTGCTGCACAAACTCGGCTTGCGCTCGCGGGTCGAGGCGGCGGTGTGGGCCATGGAGCATCTGCGCAGTGCGGGCTGACGGCCATGCCTCCTTGGAGGTAGGCCTGCAGAGGCATAGGTCAACCGGCCTGCGCTCTCTACTATGACCGTCAGCGGAGGTACGCCATGCTGACCCACCCTTCCATCGTTTTAACGTTGCGCCGTCATCATCTGTTCAGCCAATTGCCGGAGAAAGTCTTCGAGGAAGTCTGTGCCCTGGCCATGCTCAAGCGCCTGCCCTGTCACAGCACGCTCATGCATCAGGGCGATCCGGCCAAACGCTTTTTTCTGCTGGTCAGCGGCCAGGTCAAGTTGTACCGGCTCACTGGCGAAGGCCAGGAAAACCTGGTGGAGATCATCCAGCCCGGGCAAACCTTTGCCGAAGCGCTGCTGTTCAGCCAGGCCCGGCTCTACCCGGTGAGCGCCACCGCGTTGAAGGACAGCGTGCTGGTCAGCATCGAGGGCACCCACTATCGCAATGCCCTGGAGGACCAGCCGAAAGTCTGCCTGGCGATTCTGGCGAGTATGAGCGTGCACCTGCACCTGCGGCTGCGGGACATCGACACCTTGACCATGGCGAGCGCGAGCCGTCGGGTGATCAATTTCCTGTTTCAGGAACGCAACCCGGTCACCGGCCAGATTGTCTTGCAGATGTCCAAACGCCTGGTGGCGTCGAAGCTGGGGATTCAGCCGGAAACCTTTTCGCGGATTTTGCATCGCCTGGTGGACAGCGGCCTGATCGCCATGGAGCGACGCCACATCAGCATCCTCGCGGAAGAGGACCTGGCGGCGTTCCAATAACCGGAATTGACTGCCATCAATGCGCATTGCCCTGTGCCTTGCACACTTGAACACCCCATCAACGGAGAGCGTCAATGCCCCCTTCGACTTTGCCTCTGGTCTATGCCTGTTCCGGCTGTTCCAATGTTGCGCAACTGGCCAACACATTGGCTGTGCGCCTGGATCGCAGTGGCGTTGCTGAAATGTCCTGCATTGCCGGTGTCGGCGGGCATGTGGCCGCGCTGGTCAACAAGGCGCGGTCGGGGCGGCGGATCTTTGCGCTGGATGGTTGCCCGCTGCAATGTGTCGAGAACTGTCTGAAGCAGCATGGATTGCATGCGGATGTGCATTTGATTCTGAGTCATTACGGGTTGCGTAAACGTTATGGCGAGGATTGCACCGAGGCGCAGAGCGATGAGTTGTTTGAGGGGATCAGGGGGTTGATTGTCAGTGATACCCGGCAGCATGAAAGTCGGGTTTGAGGGGAGCGAGCATTCCCTGTAGGAGCCGGCTTGCTGGCGATGGCTGTGTTTCAGCTAACGAGTTTTTTGATGGGGTACATATCCATTGCTGCGGTAACGGCGGCTATTGGTTTCGCCCTTACGGCGAGTCACTTGGAGAAGCGCCAAGTAACCAA
>NZ_AKJI01000073.1:0-69424 GCF_000282415.1 Pseudomonas sp. GM60 | reverse complement strand
AACGAAAGGGGCAAGAGCCCTTGGTTACTTGGGGCTTTTCCAAGTGACTCGCCGTAAGGGCGAAACCAATATCCGCCATCACCCAAAAAACGGATATACCCCCAATCCCCGCCCCCTCCCTCCATAAAAAAATCTCACGCGTGAGCTATTGAGCCCAGCAAAAATTGCCTGTAGTGTTTCTCACGCGTGAGTTTTTTCACAACGAGGTCAGCACCATGAACAGCAGCTCTCCATCAGATCCGCCTTCCGGGTCTGTGAACGATTCAGCAAGCCGCAAGGGAGAGCGCTCGAAACCGTCCGCGAAAAAACCGTCGAGCTTCTACATGAAGCAGATGCGCGCGGGCCTGGGTGCCGCCGGTTATGTAAAACACGAGACTTGGGTGCTTCCCGAAAACCGAAGCCTGCTCAAGCAGATGGAGAAACAGCTACGCCAACCGATCCTGGCTGGCTCATTCATGTCGGAGAATTACATGAGCGCAGGTAACAACTGGAACATCGATCGCCTCTACAGCGCCCTTCAAGCCCTGGACGAAGTGGTCTCGAACGACATCACCCTCTCCCTCGTCCAAGGTTCCGAATCCAGCATCAAGCTGGAAATGAACGACTTCGGTGGCTTGCCGATTTACATCGCGGTAGTGGGCGACCAGATCATCGTCGATACCGTGCTGGTCGACGTCGAGTCGATCAAGGACGTGCAGGCCTTCAATGATGCCGTGCTGCGCAGCCGGGAAATGTTCCCGCTGTCGTCGATCGGCATCGAGTCCATGCCCAACGGGCAGGTCGTTTACAACATGTTCGGCGCACTCAGCTCCGACTCGAGCCTGACCAACGTCGTGACCGAGGTCAAAACCCTCGTCGACAACGTGCAGCGCGCCAGCGAAGCCTTCGAACGTTTTTTCAATTAATTATTCGGGAATCAGGGAAAATCCAATGACTCAGTCCATCTGGAGCAAATTGTTCACCGCACTGCGTGGCGGTGCCAATGAAGTCGGCGAATCGATCGTCGACCAACAGGCCCTGCGCATCCTCGACCAGGAAATCCGCGATGCCGACAGCGCACTGGCCAACGCCAAGCGTGAGCTGGTCACCATCATGGCCAAGCACAAACTGTCCGCTGATCGCGTCAGCGAGTACAACGCCAAGATCAAGGACCTGGAATCCAAGGCGCTGGCCGCCATTCAGGCCAACCGCGAAGACCTGGCACTGGAAGTGGCCGAAGCCATTTCGACCCTGACCAACGAGCTGGATGTCGAGCAGAAGCAGGCCACCGAATTCGGCGGTTATGCGGACAACATGCGCAAAGACATCACCAAGGCTGAAAGCCGCATCAAGAGCCTGCGTCAGCAAGTGGACATGGCCAAGGCCCGTGAAAGCGTGCAGAAAGCCCAGGTCAGTGCGTCCATCGCCAGCGGCGGCGCCAATGGCAAACTGGAGACCGCAGTCGGCACGCTGAACCGCTTGCAAGCCAAGCAGCAGCAACGCGCCGCTGAACTGGAAGCCCAGGACCAACTGGCCGAAGCGGCGACCGGCACCGACCTGGAGCGCAAACTGCGCGAAGCCGGCATTACGCCGGACGCGGGCAGCGCCAACGCGATCCTGGAGCGCCTGAAGCAGAAATCGGCTGAGTAACCCACTCAGTCGCAGATGCATAACCTGTGGGAGCTAGCCTGCTAGCGATTACGGTTTGTCAGGCGACATTAATGTTGACTGACACTCCCTCTTCGCGAGCAGGCTCGCTCCCACAATAGATATGCGTTTCAGTTTTCGTTGAATCGAGGTCAAGGATGGATGCCCTGAAGGGTTTCAAGACAATCGCCAGGCTCGCCATTTTCATGGTGGCGCTGCAACTGCTCAACGTCGCGACCGGCTACAGCCTTGTGGCATTCGGCCTGGTGCCGAGAACGGTCCACGGACTGGTCGGCATCATCACCTCGCCTTTTTTGCACGCGTCCTTTGCGCACCTCAGCGCCAACCTGATTCCCTTCCTGATTCTGGGCACCCTGGTCATTGTCGACGGGCTCAACCGGTTCCTGGCCGTCAGCGCGATCATCATTCTGCTGGGCGGCGCACTGGTCTGGCTGTTCGGGTTTTCCGGCGTGCACATTGGCGCCAGCGGTTGGGTATTCGGGCTGTGGGCCTACCTCCTGTCCCGCGCCTGGTTCCACCGCAGTTGGGGCAACCTGATCACGGCCAGCGTCGTGGCGCTGCTCTATGGCGGCCTGGTCTTTGGCTTTCTTCCGCGTCAGGGTGTGTCCTTCGAAGGACATCTCTTTGGGGCGCTCGCCGGATTTATTGCAGCCAAGGTACTTTTCTCTGCGCCGCGCAGCAGGTTTAATGCCGCCGGTTAACCGCACTTGAGCATTCAGACGCCGAGGCGATAACGTCGCCAGGAATGAGTACCCACGGAGTCAGGGACGAAATGTCGATTTTCCTTTTATTGCGCATGTATGCCTCGTCCCTCTTCCACCGATTCGGTTGGGTGGGACTGGTCATCGCCTTGGCCGTACACCTGACCACGGCGTATCTGGGCCTGGTATTGCTGGGCGAACAGCACCTCACCGCCCCCGCCACATTTACCTACTTCTATCTCACCACCACGCTTACCGTAGGCTATGGCGATCTCGCGCCACAGACATCGGCGGGGCGCATTTTCGTGGCCACCTGGGTCATGCTCGGCGGCATTGCGCTGCTGACGGCAGCCATCGGCAAAACCACCAGCAGCGTTATCGATGTATGGAGAAAAAGCATGAAGGGCAAAGGTGACTACACCGGCAATGTCGGGCATACGGTGCTCATCGGCTGGGAAGGTGCGTCCAGCGAACGGGTCGTTGAGTTGTTGCTTCAGGATGAAACCTCCAACGACAACCTGATCGTCATTTGCGATTGCACCCTTGAAGAAAACCCCATGCCCGGACAGGCGTCCTTCATCAAGGGCGAAAGCCTGTCCTCGGTGGCGCTGCTACTGCGCGCTGGCGCTCCCGGTGCCGAACGCGTTCTGGTTCGAACCCATTCAGACGACCTGACCCTGGCCACCGTGCTGGCGGTCAATCAACTGAAGCCTGTCGGGCATGTGGTCGCCCACTTCAATGACAGTGAAATCGCCGCACTCGCCAGCGCCTACGCCCCCAGCCTGGAATGCACATCAAGCATGGCCATCGAGATGCTTGTGCGCGCGTCTCAGGACCCCGGTTCGTCCGTGGTCATCAACGAATTGCTGTGCGTGGGCCAGGGCGCGACCCAATACCTGATGAAACTGCCCGAGACGTTTAACGCGACCTTCGGCGATCTGTACACGCAGATGAAAGAACGTCACAACGCCACCCTCATCGGCTACCGCGCCAAGGGCGCCCGACAACCATCGATCAACCCGCCTGGCGCCACACGCGTCGAGGGCGGCGAGCTCTTCTACATCGCCTCCACTCGCCTCAAGGAAATCTCCAATGGGATGGTTTAAACAGTTATTGGGGCTTGAGGCCCCGAACGCGAATTCAGATTCGAAATGGACCGCCAGCGAAACCCAGCCGGCCGCCGGCCCGCTGGGTCTGGCACTGGGCAAAGGCGTGATGTTCGACAGCACGCTGCAATTGTTGCTCGACGAAAAAACCGCCGTGGCCATCCCCGGCTCGCAGCAGATCTGGAGCAACGGCACCATTGATCTCGGGCAGTCGACCTGGCTGTCGCGCTACTACATGAACGACGAAGACTACTGGCTGCAAGTGCACACCACCGGCGATATCGCCGGTCAGGTCGAGTCGGTGATCCTGTTCAACTACCTCAGCTACATCACCATCAGCAGCGAAGCGGAGCTGCGCCGTCTGGCCGGCCCGAACAGCCTGATCGGGCTGCCGACCTACACCCACAACGGCGTCGAATACACCCGCGAATGGGGCACCGAGAATGGCCAGACTGAACTGGTGGCGTTGAGCGAACAGCTGAAAAACCCGGATGAGTCCTACAGCGTCGAGCACCGTTCGATGCTGTACGCCCGCGAAACCGGCCTGACCGACCGCCGTGAATTCCTGCTGTTTTCTGTCGAAGAAGACGCCGAAGGTACGATCAGCTTGAGCACTTCGCTGGGCATTTCGCTGTACACCACCGACTTGAACACTTTTTAAAAAGGAAGAAACCCCATGCTAGAAGCGCTCTCCGTCTCCCTGAACAAAGCCGCCGTGCTTGGGTTTGTTGCGTACATCCTCGGCGCCGCCGTGCTGTTCGCGCTGTTCCAGTTCATCTACACCCGCATCACCCCGCACAAGGAATTCGAACTGATCCGTTCGGGCAACGTCGCGGCTGCAATCGCCCTGGGCGGTGCGGTCATCGGTTTCGCGATTCCGGCCAGCAACGTGATCGCCTACTCGGTCAGCCTCCTCGACTTCGTGGTCTGGGCAGTCATCGCCGCGTTCGTGCAATTGTTGGCGTTCCTGATGACCAGCCTGGTGCTCAAGGGCACCTCCGAGCGCATCAAGAAAGGTGAAATCGCCGCCGGTATCTACGTGGCAGCCGTGGCCATCAGCGTCGGCATGTTGAACGCCGCCTGCATGACCCCTTCCTCGAACTGATCGCGCACGGAGCTCCCGATGAAACGAAGCAAGTACGTTCAGCTGTCGCTGGCAGCCTCGGTCGCGATGGCGATTTCGGGCTGCGGGCCGACGGAAAAAACCTACTCGGTGCAGAAAAAGTACAACTTCCAGTCCGTGCAGCAATGCGCCGATGAAAAACTTCCGGTGGACGTCTGCTCGGACGCCTTCATGACCGCCATGGCCGAACATCGACGCATTGCACCGGTGTACGACAACCAGGCCGATTGCGAAGCCGACTTCGTCGCCGACTGGTGCCAGCAGGACTCCGCCGGCAAGTTCATCCCCAAACTCGGCGGCTTCGAACTGAGCGCCAATGGCGAGGTGACGCAATCCCAGGTGGACGCCGCCAAAGCGCAATTGCCTGCCTCGGAAGCGAACAGTGGCGGTTCGGGATTCTCCGGCACCAGCCTGCTGACCGGCCTGCTGATCGGCAACATGCTGAGCAACAACCGCAACAGCTACTATTCCGAGCCGGTGTACCGCTACCGCGATGACCGTGGCAGCTATTCGTCTTCGACACTCGGCCAGCGGATTTCGAAAGGTTCGACCTTTACCAAATCCAATCAGGCGCGATACGGCAGCAGCAACTACGCCGACTCGATTCGTTCCGCCAGCAAACCGGTGTCCGTTGCCTCCTCCACTTCCCGTGGCGGCTTCGGCAGCAAAGCCAGTGCGCGCAGCGGCTGGGGTGGCGGCGGGTCGAGCAGTTAAGGAAACAGGGCCATGAAGAAAATCCTCTGCGCAGAGCGTCATGACTGGAAACAGACCGCCGAAAACCTCGGCTTTCTGTTCCACACCATCGACGACGAACCCTATTGGGACGAGAGCGCGTACTACCAGTTCACGCTCAAACAGATCGAGAACGATCTCGAAGACCCGACCACCGAGATCCATGAGATGTGCATGGACCTGGTGGCTCGCGTGGTGCAGAGCGAGGAACTGCTGGAGCGCCTGAGCATTCCGACACCGTTCTACGACCTGGTTCGTACGTCATGGCTCGAAGGTCATCCGCATCTGTACGGGCGCATGGACTTTTCCTACAACGGCAACGGCCCGGCCAAACTGCTGGAGCTCAACTACGATACGCCGACCAGCCTCTACGAAGCGGCGGCGTTCCAGTGGGGCTGGCTGGAGCAGTGCATTGAGCGCGGTTTGTTGCCCAAGAACGCCGACCAGTTCAACAGCATCGACACCAAGCTGCATCAGGCCTTTGCTCAACTGCAAATAACGCAACCGTTCTATTTCGCCTCGATGAAAGACTCGGTCGAGGACAAGGGCACCACCGATTACCTGCGGCTGGTTGCGGAAAAAGTCGGCATCGAATCCCGCCACATCGACATCGAAGACATTGGCCTCACCAGTGACGGACGTTTCGTCGATCTTGAAGATCGCTGGATTCCTCACCTGTTCAAACTGCACGCCTGGGAGTTCATCTTCCACGAGCCCTTTGGTGCAGCGATTTCCCAGAGCGATACGCAGTTTTTCGAACCGGCCTGGAAATCCATCATCTCCAACAAAGGCATCCTGCCGCTGCTGTGGGAGTTCAACAAAGGCCATCCGAACCTGCTCGCCGCCCACCTGGATACCGACCCGAACAAAGCGGTGCCCAAGGGTTGGGTGCGCAAGCCATTCTTCTCGCGGGAAGGCGCCAACATCGAGCTGCAAACAGCGGATGGTCTGATCGTGAAAGAGGATGGGCCCTACACGGATGCGCCGTTTATCCTTCAGGAGTTCGCGCCGTTGCCACAGTTTGGCGATAGCTACACGTTGATCGGTTCCTGGGTGATCGGCGATCAAGCCGCGGGGATCGGTGTGCGCGAGGACAACAGCCTGATTACCAAGGATTCCAGCCGATTCTTGCCGCACCTGATACTCGACTGAACAACTACCGTCAGTGGAAAAGCCCGTTGCCATGCCTCGGGCGTCGGGGTGAAACAGGTGTAAACCCGATCAGGAACCCGACAACCACAAGACTTACCGCTGAAAAGCCGGATAATGGCGGCCAAATCGTCTAGCCCGTTATTCTGGTACCCCCCATGGAAATCAAGGTCAACTTTCTCGACAACCTTCGGCTTGAAGCCAAGTTCGACGACTTCACGGTGGTGGCCGACCAACCAATCCGCTACAAGGGCGATGGCTCGGCACCAGGCCCGTTCGACTACTTCCTGGCTTCGTCGGCGTTGTGTGCGGCGTATTTCGTGAAGTTGTACTGCAGCACACGCAATATCCCCACGGATAACATCCGCCTGTCGCAGAACAACATTGTTGACCCGGAAAACCGCTACAACCAGATTTTCAAGATCCAGGTCGAGTTGCCCGCGGACATCTCCGACAAGGACCGCCAGGGCATCCTGCGTTCCATCGACCGTTGCACCGTGAAAAAAGTGGTGCAGGCCGGGCCTGAGTTTGTGATCGAAGAAGTGGAAAACCTCGACGCCGATGCCCAGGCGCTGTTGATGCCTGCTTCCAGCTCAGAGGCGAGCACTTACATTGCCGGCAAGGATCTGCCGCTGGAACAAACCATCGCCAACATGTCGGCCATCCTGGCGGACCTGGGCATGAAGATTGAAATCGCCTCGTGGCGCAATATCGTGCCCAATGTGTGGTCGCTGCATATCCGCGATGCGCACTCGCCGATGTGCTTCACCAACGGCAAGGGTGCGACCAAGGAAGGCGCACTGGCGTCGGCGTTGGGCGAGTTTATCGAGCGGCTCAACTGCAACTTCTTCTACAACGACCAGTTCTGGGGCGAAGACATCGCCAACGCGGAATTTGTGCACTATCCGGACGAGCGCTGGTTCAAGCCTGGCCGTAAAGACGCGCTGCCGACCGAGATTCTCGACGAGTACTGCCTGAAGATTTACAACCGCGACGGCGAGCTGCGCGGTTCCCATCTGATCGACACCAACTCGGGCAATGAAGAGCGCGGTATCTGCTCGCTGCCGTACGTGCGTCAGTCGGACGGCGAGGTGGTGTATTTCCCGTCCAACCTGATTGAAAACCTGTACCTGAGCAACGGCATGAGTGCCGGCAACACGCTGGCCGAAGCGCAGGTGCAGTGCCTGTCGGAGATCTTCGAACGTGCGGTAAAACGCGAAATCATCGAAGGTGAATTTGCACTGCCGGATGTGCCGGCCCACGTGCTGGCAAAGTACCCAGGGATCCTCGCCGGCATTCAGGCGCTGGAAGAACAGGGTTTCCCGGTGTTGGTGAAGGATGCGTCCCTGGGCGGTGAATTCCCGGTGATGTGCGTTACGTTGATGAACCCGCGTACCGGCGGTGTGTTCGCCTCGTTCGGCGCGCACCCAAGCCTTGAAGTGGCACTGGAGCGCAGCCTCACCGAATTGCTGCAGGGCCGCAGCTTCGAAGGCCTCAACGACCTGCCCCAGCCGACGTTTGAAGGTCATGCGGTGACCGAGCCGAACAACTTCGTCGAGCACTTCATCGACTCGAGCGGCGTTGTGTCGTGGCGCTTCTTCAGTTCGAAGTCGGATTACGAATTCGTCGAGTGGGACTTCTCTGGCCAGGGTGAAAACTCGAATACCGAGGAAGCCGCGACCTTGTTCGGCATTCTCGAAGGCATGGGCAAGGAAGTGTACATGGCGGTCTACGAGCATATCGGCGCGACGGCCTGCCGCATTCTGGTGCCGGACTATTCGGAAATCTATCCGGTAGACGATCTGATCTGGGATAACACCAACAAAGCGCTGTTCTTCCGCGAAGACATCCTGAACCTGCATCGCCTGGACGAAGACGAACTGCGAGCGCTGGTCGAGCGCCTGGTGGAAAGTGAGCTGGACGACTACACCGACATCACCAGCTTGATCGGCATTGAATTTGACGACAATACTGCTTGGGGTCAGCTGACGATCCTGGAGTTGAAGCTGCTGATTTATCTCGCCCTGCAACAATTTGAAGAGGCGAAAGAGGCGGTGGAAATGTTCCTGCAGTACAACGACAACACGGTTGAGCGCGGCTTGTTCTACCAGGCCGTCAATGTGGTGCTGGAGATGAAACTGGACGAAGACCTGGAACTGGAAGACTACGAGGCCAATTTCCGCCGGATGTTTGGCAGCGAGCGGACGGATGCAGCAATCGGCTCGGTGGACGGGACCGTGCGCTTCTATGGCTTGACGCCGACCAGCATGAAACTGGAGGGGCTCGACAGGCATCTGCGTCTGATCGACAGCTACAAAAAACTGCACACGGCGCGGGCCAGCGTGACGACCTCATCCAGTTAACAGCGCCCACAAAAAAGCGAAGCCAGATTAATGGCTTCGCTTCAGATGTTGTCACTTATCAAACAGCCGTGATTCAAATGAGAATGACGGTGTTTTTTTAAATGAACATTTCATGGGCCGTTTGCAAGTATCGCCGTCTGTTCCAGCATACGCACGGCAACGTCCCAATCCTCGGGAGTATCAATATCCAGAGACTCGATACTGCCAGCTATCACTAACGGGACAGTATCGGGGCCTACAAAACGTTTTTGTCCTCGAAGAATGTCTGGTGCGATCAGGTAAATCGAACCGTTCAGAGTATAGGCGGGCTCAAGGTCCTGAGACCGCTTCGAGAGACTCTCCCAACCGAGGAAAGGTGTCATCGTGTCGCCTTCCAGCTTGAAACACCAAGCCGGATGAGAACTGGCCGACGTAACACTGACAACTGATCTGGAAACATCTTGCTGGAACTGCATCACCGCACGCCGAATCGATTCGGACGAACGAAATGGCGAGGTCGGCTGAAGCAACATGACACCATCCACGGTGCCGTGAGCAGCTTCATACTCATCAAGCACCTGCACCACTACATCAAAGCTGCTAGCGGTATCGGTGGCCAAATGTGCAGGCCTCATACCGGGAACATTGCCACCAAACTGTCGGGCAATGTCCGCAATAGCCATATCATCTGTCGAGATCACCACATCGGTGACAACGCCACTTTGCTGTGCCGCTTCAATTGTCCAGGCAATCAACGGGCGCCCACCCAGAACTTTGATGTTCTTTCCGGGTAGCCGCTTGGATCCGCCCCTCGCGGGTACGATTGCAAGGATCTTCATTTCAACGCCACAAAGTTGCTCAACATCGACAACCCGATTTTGCCACTCTTCTCAGGGTGGAATTGCGCGCCCCACACATTGTCGCGCCCAATAACAGCCGCCACCGCAGTATCGCCGTACAAACAATCCGCGACGCGATGGGCACTGTCTTCAGGCACAGCCATGTAGGAGTGAACAAAATAGACAGCGCTATTGTGTGGCTCAACCGAAGCCAGCAATGTCCCATCCCAGGAAGCTCGCCCTGCCGGGCGAATCAGATCGGACCAACCGATATGAGGGATTTTCAGACGAGCGCCGCTGTTATCAACGGCAGGTATGGGCTCTACCGTACCCGGGATTAATCCCAATCCATTGATAAGGCCAAACTCGTGACTGCAATCAAGCAACAGTTGCATTCCCAGGCAAATACCGAAAAGTGGAGCACCCGATGAGGCGTACTCTTTTATCGCCTGATCCATTCCGTTCGCAGACAGCATGGTCATCGCATTGGAAAATGCACCTACGCCAGGCAGCAGAACCTTGGTGGCGTCTTTCAACGCATCCGGATCGGATACCAGGTTTACCGTCGCACCACAGTGCTCCAGCGCCCGACGGACGCTGAACAGGTTGCCCACGCCATAATCGATAACAGTAATTACATTACTCATACTTTCGAACCCGGATCCCGCCAGCAGACGCTTCTGTTCGGATATCAGCCAACGATGCTCGCTTGTAGTGAAGAATGTCAGCCATAGCGACTGCATCCGCCCCCACCTTGACCACCTCGACAGCATCCTGGGCTTTGCCCATGCCGCCGCTGGCGATAACAGGAATATTGACGGACTCGGTCACCGCCTGAACAAGCGCCAGGTCGAAGCCTTTGCGAGTTCCTTCACGGTCGACCGACGTCAGTAAAATCTCCCCAGCGCCTAGCTCTGCCGCCTTTTTTGCCCACTCGACGACGTCAATGCCAGTGCTTTCACGGCCATTGTCCGTGAAAACTTCCCAACGTTCCGGCGAGACACTTTTTGCCTCAATGGACAAAACCATACATTGGCTGCCAAAACGTCGAGCGATCTCGGTGATCAACTGAGGATTGCTGACAGCAGCCGTGTTGACGGCCACCTTGTCAGCACCACATCTCAACAGATGAGCGACGTCGTCAACCGAGCGCACGCCTCCGCCGACGGTCAGAGGAATAAACACATTCTCCGCCGCCTGCTTGATCAACTCACCCAGGCTGTTGCGCCCATAAAGGCTCGCGACACAATCCATATAGATCAACTCATCAATGCCCTGCTCGTAATAGCGCAGGGCATGCTCGTTGGGCGAACCGATCACGCGGAGCCCTTCAAGATGAATGCCTTTAATGAGATTGGCGCCTTTCACATCAAGGCGGGCAATTAGTCGCGTGTTGCTCATTCAGCGTTGACCTGAGGATTCCAAGGCGTGTAACGCAATTTCCACTCGCCATCCACAACATGCCAAAGGTGCGGAGAACGGAAACGGTCACACGTCTCCAGGAACTCTTCACGCGTCATACTGATGTAATCCAGGAACTCTTTTTCGTAGCGCGAAGGGTATTCACCTTCATAACGCTGCATCAAGGCAATCGCCTCGTCCTTGTCGATGTGGTGGTTACGGATCTCCTGAGCGGAGTCCATCATCGAGCGACCCACGCCGAACTTGATCCAACGCGTGAAATAGAAGAAACCATCGACTTTGTCATCAAGACTGTTGTACTTGGAATACGTACCTTCGGTACGAACCGGGTTGGCCTCAAAGCCGGTATTTTCAACGGCGTAGTAGTAAGCCTCCTGCGGTACCCACTTTTTGTAGTAACCCAGGTACTTAAAGTCGATACCTTTGCGCTCAAGCACATCGGCTGGCATTGGCAGGTAGCTTTTCAGATCGACCAGTGGAACGCCCTCGTCCAGGTATTCGCCGATCTTTTTACCACCCAGGTATACGTCACGGACGTCTTTACCACCGAAGTAGTCAAGAGAAAAACCTTCGCTTTCTGCCACTTCGTTGGCCGCAGCGTAGCTCGACGTTTTATGGGAGATTTTCTCACCATATTCGCCTGGCATTTCTCCGTAGAAAATCAACGGAATGTTCAGTTGAGCAGCCATTTTAGCAACGAATGTCTTCTGCCCCAGAATGAACGGCTGGAATGGGTGCAGCAGGTTAATGGTCGCGTTGCGGGTCAACAGGCGGTGAATCTTGCCATTGGGCGTGTACAGGTAGTTATCGAAACCACCGACATGGAGCCATTGCTGGAAATTTTTCCAACCAATATCGGTGTACAGATGCGGGGACCACGTCACGGTCAGTGGATTCATCCCGTATTTGTACTTCAACAAGTGGGACTGCATGGCACTGTCCTTGCCACCGCTGCCGCCCACGATGCAGTCATAGGTCCCGTCCGACTTACGGTGCTGATTGCACAGCTCGACGAGTTCGCGCTCACGCTCATCCCAATCGATTTCGCCATCTTCTTTGAGCATATTGAAACGGCAGGCGTGGCATACGCCCTCTTCGTCAAAGCTCAGAGTTGTCTTGGTCGAGTCATTGCTGTGCGCATACTCGTTACTCGACATCGGCTGCTGGTTCGACATGTTGCACTTTTTGCAGAACTTAACGTCGCGCGGCAACCCGTAATAAACTTCCAGCTCGCTGTGTGGCTTGGTAAATCTTGAAAGATCTATAGATGAACCAGGGGCAATTTTCAAAACCAGTCTCCAATCACGAAATCATTTATCAACAGTGTATTTATTACTTGCCAACTGCAGGTCGTCAGCGCGCTCAATCAGCGTCGGCATAACGCATTGGATTCCGACTACCCACTCATCGAGTACAGCAGGGACCAAAAGGTAGATACCCGCGTTGGCATGTGTTCGGTGTATCGGCTTCTCATCGAAACCGACATTTTTAATACTTTCAGTTCGGATAACTCCGAAAGGGTTCTGCCATTCGTGAACCCTGACAGCCAGCATTGCCTGCGCCATGTGCACGATGCACATCACCGTCAGTAACAGTCCCTTGCAAGCGTCCGTCAGGGCTGATCACCCAAGCGCTCTGGTCATCTGATTTCATGATTATTTGGCTAAATTTTAAATTTCGATTCATAGATCCGCATTGGCGAACTCAGCACCATATGCCCCGCTTGCAGGTCCCTGACCAACGTACTTCCCGCCCCCACTATGGCACCCTCGCCAACAGTCAGGCCTTGTATTGTGGTTGAGCCAGCACCGATAAAAGCGCCCGCAGCGACCTTTACTCCACCGCACAAGGCCGCCGCCGGCGCGATGTGTACATGGCTGCCGATCATACAATCGTGGTCTATTCTGGCCCCGGTATTTACTATGGTGTTTGCACCTATCACCGTATCGGGCTGAATTACCGCTCCCGCCATGACCTGGACGCCGGCCTCCAGCAGCACACTGGAGTCAACCCATGCAGCCGAGTGCAGAAGCGGCGGGAATAGGAACCCTTTGGCTGTCAGCTCCAGAAATACCTGTTTCCTGCGATTACTACCGACAACCTGCCCCAGGCCATTGACCAATGCCACCTGAGCCGGGTCCAACCCATCAAGCACTTCGTCCCCACCCAGCACCCTGACCCCGCGCCATGACTGGACGGAACTCTGCGCCAATCCAGGATCGCAAACCCCTTTCACATCTGCATCAATAGACTGAAGGAGGGAGAGCAACACCTTTGCATGCCCTCCTGCCCCAAGAATGACGAACGGACGTGAGCAGAAGCTGCGACCTGACAACGTCATTCTATGATCTCACCGGCTCGATAGCCGCGAGAAGCTATCACTCCAACTCGCTGCCACAAAGCTGTAGCGGGCAAGCCACCACCACACCGAGCTGTTGTAAGGTCTGCCCGGGAAATGCGCTCGCCTGCGGCGATTTCACGTGCCGCGACAACCTGCTGGCGGGCAGCCTTACGGGTATCCCACTCACTCGGTTGCGGCGATTTACCTGGTTTGCCGAGGGCCTTTTCAAGCGCCCGGATCTGCAAGACCATTTCCGCCAGCTCAGCAGGCTCCAACGATGCTTTGTGATCCGGCCCCGGCATCGAGCGATCCAGCGTGAAGTGTTTCTCAATCACCGTAGCACCACGGGCAACCGCTGCGACAGGCACCAACAACCCTTCGGTGTGGTCTGAATACCCCACATCAAGTCCGAATGCCTGTTGCAAGGTGTCCATCGCCCGAAGATTAACTTCCGCCATAGGCGTAGGGTATTGTGAAGTGCAGTGCAGTAGCGTGACGTGGCCTGTCAATCGGCTCCTGGCCTCTTCATCACTCCAACACCGCCAGACCTGATCCATGTCCGCTGGCTCGCGTTCATTGGACAACGCGTGCGCGACTATCGCTAGACCCTGCTCGACTTCACTCAGTGTTGCCATGCCCGTCGAAAGGATGAGCGGCTTCCCGGTCCTGGCGAATTGCCAAAGCAATGGCCCGTTGGTCAACTCACCGGACGGAACCTTAAAGAATGGGATATCCAGCGAACACAGAAAATCCAGGCTGTCGCTATCAAAAGCAGTGCTGATGAACTCAATGCCACGGGCTTTGGCATGGCTTTGCAAATCAGCATGCCAGGCACGAGGCAGCTCAAGCTTCTGCAACATCGCCAACTGGCTTTCAGCCGCGTCGGTGGTTTCTTGCTGATACAAGGCCTTGGGGGCACTTGCGGAAGCCAACTTTCGGGCGTCGAAAGTCTGGAACTTCACCGCATCCGCCCCTGCGCTCGCCGCCAGGTCAACCAGTTCGAACGCGAGCTCACGCTCACCGTTATGGTTCACACCTGCTTCAGCAATAACGTACACAGCATCTTTATTGGGTAGTTTCATACGTCAACTCAAATCATGAAATGACTTGTGACTCGACACATCACAGGTTTCAAGAACGGCCACGACAGCCTCGGCGACATCGCCCTGCCCATAAGGGTTGGTTGTGTCCCTGCAAGACTGTGCGAATGGCGCACTGAGTGCCAACGCAAGTGCCGCCGCGATGGACTCTTTATCGGGTTGGCAGTGCAATACAGAATCGGCGCACAACCGGCCGGCCTGACGCATCCCTATATTGATGGTCGGCACGCCAAAAGACGGCACTTCGATGATCCCGCTAGAGGAGTTGCCGACAACAGCGGCAGAACGTGCGACAACACTGAGGTAGCGTCGAAAACCCAATGAAGGGATTGCCAACACCCGATCAGCGTGGCGGGCTGCAAAATCCTCCAGCAACGGAATGATCGCGCGACCTCCGTTATCGGCGTTGGGGTAAGTCAGGATCACGCGATACTCCGCGAACTCCTCCAAAGCCAGCAATAAGGCACTAAAGCTCTCTACCGGGTCCTCTTCCAGCGCCGTGACCGGGTGATAAGTCACCAGCAAGAGCGGTGAATCCACAGCAAACTGGAGGCTATCGCGCAGTTCTTGCGCCGACATGAGTGGCGTGCGCTTGATGTGGTCAAGCCCCACGGCCCCTACGTTGAAAACCCGTTCAGGACTTTCGCCCATCTGAATGACACGTTGTCGATAGGGCTCGGCCGCCACGAAATGCAGATAGGCCATTTTAGTGATGGCATGGCGAATCGCGTCGTCGTACGCGCCCTCAGTCAATTCGCCGCCATGTAAATGAACGACGGGAATACGCATGACCAACGCAGCCTGAACAATACTCAGCGCCTCGAATCGATCGCCCAGCACGACCAGCATCTCTGGACGCAACCGGTCCAAAGCATCGGCAAACCCCAGCGTTCCCAAGCCCATCGACTTGGCCACACCGACATCGGTATCAGAAGACAGAAGCATCTCGACCTTGGAGTCGATTACAAAACCATCGCGCTCGATTTGCCGCCAGGTCTCTCCAAACTCAGGAGAAAGGTGCATGCAACTGACGATGGTTTGCAGCTCCAGAGTCTCGCTGGCCTGAATGCCTTTCATCAACCAATAGAGCAAGCCATATTCTGCCCGGGTACCGGTAAATACGGCGATGCGACGTGTCATGAGCGCTCCGCCGGCGGCACGCTGCTTGGCAAGTTGACGATACGCGCCTCCAACCATTGCGCGTTGCTGAGGTCACCCTTCAAGCAATGCTCATAAGCCGGCAAGTGGTTCATCAATTTCCAGATTGGCCGAGTCATGACGCCGCTATCGTTGGTTGCTTTCAAGAGCGCGTCACGTTGCGCGAGATCATGGCAAACAACTGCGTTCAACCAGTAATTGGAGCTGCCATGCGCGGGCTCGGTAAAGAACTGCAAGTCGGTTTGCGCCAATTCATGCTTGTAATTCATTGCCAATTTTCGCTTGGCCGCCAGGAATGTATCCAACTGTTCTAGCTGTGCACATCCCAGCGCCGCATTAAGGTTCGGCAAGCGGTAGTTGTAACCGACCTCATCATGTACATATTCATAGGGATGAGGCTGCTTGGCAGTGGTCGTCAGATGCTTGGCCTTGGCCCCCAGCAACTCGTTGGTGAGCAGCATGCCGCCCCCCCCGGTGGTAATGACCTTGTTGCCATTGAAACTGAGTGTGCCAACCAGGCCGAATGTACCGGTATGACGCCCTTTGTAAGTACTGCCCAGCGACTCGGCAGCGTCCTCCACCAGCGCCAGCCCCCAACGCGCACAGACTTCCATGAGCGCGTCGAGCGCTACAGGATGGCCAAATGTATGCATGGGCAAACAGGCTCTGAGCACACGATCATCGCTACGCAGGCGGCACACGCCGTCTGCGTCGATGAACGCTTCGGACTCGAGCCAGGCATCCAGAGCGGAAGGCGAAAGCCCCAGCGTCTCGCGATCGACATCAACGAAAACCGGTTGAGCGCCGCAATAGGCAATGGCATTGCATGTCGCGACAAATGTCAGGGACTGAGTGATGACCAAATCACCCGGTTTCACACCTGCCAACAACAGTGCGATGTGTAATGCAGCAGTGCCATTTACCGTGGCAACCGCTCGCGCACTGCCGGTGTACGCCTGCATGTCCTGCTCGAAACGGTCTACAAAGGCGCCGACACTGGAGACGAAGGTCGACTCAATCGTTTCGGCTACATACGTTTTCTCGTTACCGGAGAACACTGGGGCATGCAACGGAATAAATTCATTTGTTCCGTATTGATCGCGTACAAACCTGACTAGAGCGTCAAACATTTCGAGCCTCAAACGTTATAAATATTGGCTTTATATTTGGCGAGATTTTGAGGCTGGGAGAACCATTCAACAGTCTTTTCCAGGCCCTGACGAATCGAATAATCAGGCTCGAATCCGGTTAGCCCGTGGATTTTCGAATTATCACACCACAACCGGAAAACCTCGGACTTCTCGGGACGCAGACGCTGGTCATCCGTCAGGAACTCGACATCGCTATTCATCAACTCGCGAATAAGATTGAGGGTGTCACCTACCGAAATTTCGAAGTTCGAACCAATGTTCACCGTCTCGCCGATCGCTTGCTCACAACGAGCCAGCTCGAGAAAACCACGGCAGGTATCCGCGACATAGTTGAAGTCTCGAGTAGGCGTTACATCGCCCAACTTGATTTGCTTCTGGCCAGCGGCGATCTGGCTGATGATGGTCGGGATAACCGCCCGGGCAGACTGGCGAGGACCGTAGGTATTAAATGGCCGGGCAATCGTCAACGGCAGATCGAATGCATTGAAAAAGCTCATTGCCATTGCATCGGCACCAATTTTCGAAGCGCTATACGGCGATTGCGCTTGAAGAGGGTGCTTTTCGTCGATAGGCACATACTGGGCAGTACCATATACCTCACTGGTCGACGTATGGATGACGCGTTTAACGCCATTCTCCAACGCCGCCTGGCAGATGTTCAACGTACCTTTGACGTTGGTATCTACGTAGCTGTCTGGCGCAACGTACGAATAAGGAATGGCAATCAGTGCCGCCAGGTGAAAAACGATGTCGACATCTTTGGTGATGTGCTTGCAATAGTGCGGGTCACGCACATCACCATTGAGCACCTCGATTTGAGAAAGACAATCGACGTCCTCGAGCCACCCCCAATAATTGAAGGAGTTGTACTGAGACAGCGCCTTGACCTTGTAGCCTTCACGCACGAGCAGTTCGGTCAAATGCGAGCCAATGAACCCATCCGCGCCGGTTACTAAAACTGTAGACATCGTTCAACCCTTAACGTACCTGCCCCGAAGCACCAGAGCTCAAGACACAAAAAACCAATAAGCAAGAGCCCAACACACGGATCTTGCTTCAAAAAAATTGCGGCCCGCGCCGAAAGACACACGTCCGTGACTGCGCCGAGCTGCCAAGAGCTCGCCTGGTTGGCGACGCGCCAGGCAAGGGCACCAGTCGGCATATCTTGCAGGGCGCCGCCCTACTTGCGCCATCAGCATGCCCCACACGAAACAAGGGAAAACGATGACACAACGTCGCACGCCATGCAGTGAAACCAGGAATTTTGTAAAAAATTAAATCAGGAGGGAGATGCACGCCTTGATTTACGCCAAAGGTGCTTCGTCAGAATCAATCGCAAAACGCCTGAGCAGCGCCTGACAAGAAATCGATGAGAATGCATCCCTGCACTAGTACAAGCCGTACAACTAACCACATCACCAGAAAAAAACAATTGTTTTCAATTAATCGGCGGATCATACCAGCTCACACGGCACCGAAAAACACCTTGGCGACACTCTCTTCTCGCAAAAATTGAACATGCATAGATACCTTTTTCCCCTTTACAAGATCCACCCCCCCTGCCCCCCCTTATTGACTTGCGAGACCTCTAGTGTAGGCTTGCCGCGCTCTGGCTCAATAGCCGGAGTTTCGCAACAACTCGGCGCGCTATAGATTCCGAGCAATATAAACAGAGTAGGCAGGGATGCTGTACTTCCTCCAGCCAGATATGGAATCGAAAAAAGTGAAGGATTGGAGAGATACTGTAGTCTCGCCGGACACCCCGCTCCGTAAGGCGATTGTTCGCATCGATACTTGCGGAATGCAAATGGCGCTGGTGCTGGATGACAACGAAAAGCTTGTCGGTCTACTCAGCGACGGAGATGTTCGCCGAGCGATTCTCAGGGACGTCCACCTGGAAACGCCTGTTGCCGAAGTCATGAACAAGGCACCAGAGACTGCCCACGCTACATCCTCCAGCAACGAACAATTGAACCTGATGCGTCGAAAGGTTCTACACCACCTGCCACTGGTCGATGACCAGCAGCGTGTCGTGGGCCTTGCCACTCTTGATGCCCTGACTGGAATACTTGAGCGCCCCAACTGGGTGGTCCTGATGGCTGGCGGCTTGGGACAGCGACTACGCCCCCTAACAGAAAACTGCCCAAAACCGATGCTGATGATTGCCGGAAAGCCCATATTGGAGTGCATTCTGGAGAGTTTCATCGAGCAAGGGTTTCGCAACTTTTTTCTCTCCGTCAACTATCTCGCTGAAGTGGTACGCAACCACTTTGGGGACGGCAGCAAATGGGGGGTGCGAATTCGCTATCTGGAAGAAAACAAACGGCTCGGTACAGCAGGCGCCTTGTCGCTACTGTCCAAACGTCCAGAACATCCCATTCTAGTCATGAATGGTGATCTCTTGACCCACGCACGTTTCGACAATTTGCTGCAGTTTCATGAAGATCACAACGCCGAAGCGACGATGACGGTACGCGAGTACGACTTTCAAGTGCCCTACGGGGTGGTGAAGGTCGATGGCCCAGCTATTGTCGGCATCGATGAAAAACCGATACACAGCTTTTATGTCAACGCGGGAATTTACGTTATTTCACCATCAGTGCTCGATCAAATTCCCGCCGGCACTTTTTACGACATGCCCACGATGTTCGAGGATTTGATCGCGTCGAACAGAGCCACTGCGGCATTTCCTCTACGTGAGTACTGGCTCGACATTGGTCGCATTGAAGAGTTCGAACGAGCACAACATGAATGGGCTGCGCAAAAAAACCACATCGGCAGCCAGCAAAACTAACGCCAAACAGCAAAGTGAATATCTCATGAAAAAAATGCTTCTGCTCCTTACTGTTTTGACCATCACTGTGGGCAGCATTGCTGGCTGCGATCAAAGATCTGACAAGCAAGCGGAAGCTCTTGGCAGGCCCGCCAAAGCTGCCGTTGTAGAAACCATTGAAAATCAGGCCCTCCAACTTGCACTGTCCTCCCCCGAAGGCGCTGCACAGCTGGCCGCAAAGTCCCCGGAATCTGTCGCCATTGCTGCGATGGAAGCATCTGAAAAGGCGCTAACTGAACTTAACTCCTCGCCAGAGTCGGCAATGCTAAGGCTTGACGCCTACGTACAACTTGCAGCCGCCGCCTCTGCAGCAGCCCCGAAGTCGCAAGTCGCCAAAGATGCAGCCCAAAAGGCTAAAAGCGCTAAATTACGAGCCAAAGCGGCAATCAAGGATGCTAAGTAAGTAAAAACCGAGCCGAAAGCGTTGCTGATGAGCTGGTGATAACAATGTGTTCAGTCGACCTGAACGGCACAGCCGATCGTGCACAGGGCCGAACGAAAAATTGCACACCAAAAGGCTCACGAGCCACGCTTTCTTGGGACACGTTTTCTGCTCAAACTTTACGCGACACAACTATTTCATAAGCTTAGCGACGGAGATGTCAGAACGATGCACGCAACAAGAGGTGAGGAATGAAATTGGACTCTCCACTCCCCGGCAAAAAGGTGCTTTTTGTCGTAAACGAGGCCGGGGAGTTCGTCGAGCTTCGCCGTGTTGCTCTAGCCGCCAAATTGGCAGGTTACGACGTCAACTTCCTTTTCACACACGCAAGCTATATCAACCTCAAGCCGGACCGTGCGTTTTGCCGCCTGAATGGCTTTACTGCTTACTACCCAGGGCGCTCGCTGAAGCGATCTCCACTGACGATAAAGTACGAAAAAATCGCGCAGGGGCTTGAAAACGGTTACATCCCTCACTCGCTGGTGCAAAAAACAACCCCCAAAGGCGGCGCACTCACATGGGCCGGTCTGATCCTCACGACGGCGCTCAGCCCTTTTTTCAAGCTGCATGATACCGCCACTGATGCCTTGCAAAAGAGCAGGAAAAAGGCCAACGGCAACAATTTCAAACCCTTCAACTACGCGCGCCTGCTCTATAAATTACTCAAGCCTTCAGTGGTGGTTTTCGGCCAGGAATTCCCGGGATCGGTGAATACCCTGCTGACGAAAATCTGCAACAAAGACAACGTACCTACACTGATCATTCCGTTCGCAGTGGGCACAGCCAAGGAAATGGTCGAAAGCCTTTCCGACAAGCCCATGTACGAAGCGGACAGAAACATTCTTAACAAACTTGCCGCTTTTCTGTTTCCGCACTGGGTCAACTACTACGCCTCGAAGAAACTCCTTCGCCTGCCCGGCCAGCGAATATTTTTCCTCGAAGCCTTCGGCTTTGCACCGGAACACCCGTGGATCCCAAACAACAGCAGCGTCACCTGCATCGGCGTCGAAAGCCCTGAAATGGAGCGTTACTATCGCCGCATGCGTTTCCCGGAGCAGCAGTTGCGTTTGACGGGGGCCGCATACGACGACGTCATGCATGCAGCAAGAGAGTCCAAAACCGCTCGAGAGCGCGTTTTCCGGCGTCTGCGCCTGGATCCTGCGAAGCCTTTGCTCGTCTGCGCCTGGCCCACCGACCAATATGGATCACGCAGCATCCCGATGGAGTTCAGCGACTACAAAGCACTTTGCAAGGCTTGGGCTAAAGCGCTTGCAAGCGTCAGTCGCAGCACAGATTTCAACGTGATAATTCGCCCACACCCAGTAACCGACCCCGAGTTTTTAAGTGAAATCCTTCGGCCTTATCGCCTGCATCACCGGGTTACCGACATCGACACACTAGAACTCGTCCCCGCGTGCGACCTGTTTGTCGCGTGCGTGTCCTCCACGCTGCGCTGGGCAACGGCCTGTGGCATTCCAGCCATTAACTATGACTGCTATGACTACGGTTATACCGACTTCGAAAACGCCAAAGGTCTCGTTACCACTAACCGCTACAGTGTCTTCCAATCGACCCTGGAGCAACTGACTGACGACAAGGAAGCCTACGCCCGAGCCCGAGCCAATCAAACTGAATGCGCTCATGAATGGGGACTGCATGATGGTAAATCGATGGAGAGAATAATCGACCTGCTCGACGAACTGACCAGCGCTCAGCCTCTCTCCACGCCCTCAGCCAGAACCTGACACTCATGAGTATCGAAGAAAAAATCCGTCCCCCCCTCAAAGAAACGGTCGTCAACAATTCACGCCGTTTCGACCTCTTCGGTCTGCTCAGAACCCTATGGGATTTTCGATTGCTGTTGTGGGTATTCTGCAAACGCGACCTGAAGGGACGTTACACACAAACGATATTCGGATTGGGCTGGGTCGTTCTGACGCCACTCATTACCGTTGGTGTATTCGTTATTGTGTTCGGCATCATGGTCAAAGTACCGACCGACGGGCTTCCAACCATCATGTTTTATCTGGTGGCGGTCATACCCTGGTACGCCTTCATGAACGTCCTCAATCCTTCGGTTCAGATGATCGAAGGTAATGCAGGCCTGATCACCAAAGTCTACTTTCCTCGCCTGCTCATTGGCGGCGCCTACGCCGTAGGCGCGGCAGTTGACTTTCTGATCGCGTACACGCTGCTGATAACCCCATTCGCCATTATCTATGACGTATGGACGCTTCAACTGCTCTTCATCATGCCGTTGCTGCTGGCCTGCACGCTGATGACAGGCTTGGGCATAGGCCTGATGCTTGCGCCTTTAAATGCCAAGTATCGAGACGTAAAGCACTTGGTCCCGTTAGCATTGCAGCTTTTTTATTACTCGACGCCCGCCATTTACCCGGTTTCAGCCGTCCCGCCTTGGGCCAAACCCTGGTACGCCGTCAACCCGCTCTCTCTGGTGATTAACGGTTACCGTGATGCCATGCACGGGCACTGGCCAGCACAAAGCAGCCTGCTCACGCTCATTGCCATTGCAGTGACTTGCTTCTCGGTTGGTGTGTTTATATTCCAGCATTTCGATAAAAACGTGGTAGACACCCTATGACATGGGCCATTCGTTGCGAGAACATTTCCAAACTGTACCGTATTGGCAAGTCCAATGTTACGGCCGCCGAAATGATCAACATGCGTATCCGGTGGATGCTCGGTCGAGTCATTAACCCACTGCAGAAGTCGAACACTCCGAAACCGGTGGAGACTACTCACGAATCACACACCATTCTTGACGCACTACAGACCCAAGATGCGCCCGCCAACCATTTCTGGTCTCTGAAAGACGTGGACCTGGAGATAAAACAAGGCGACCGAGTCGGAATTATCGGTCCGAACGGCTGCGGCAAGAGTACGCTACTGAAAATTCTGTCGAGAATCACTTCACCCTCGCATGGTGGCTTCCGTTTCCGCGGACGATTGATCAGTCTGCTGGAGATTGGTACAGGATTTCACGGCGACCTCAGCGGCCGTGAAAACATCTACCTGAACGGCTCGATCATGGGCATGAAACCTCAAGAAATCAGCCGTCGCATTGAGGAAATCATCGAGTTCTCGGAACTCGGGGAGCTGATCGACACTCCGGTGAAACGCTACTCATCAGGCATGTATGTGCGCCTCGCATTCTCCGTGGCAGCACACCTTGAATCCGAGATTCTCATCGTCGATGAAGTTTTGGCTGTTGGCGATGCGGCGTTCCAGAGACGCTGCACCGAAAAAATGCTTCAAGTAGCAGACCAGGGCCGGACACTGCTGTTCGTCAGCCACGACATGGATGCCGTCAACCGCATTTGCAACAGAGCCGTGCACATGGCTCACGGTCGTATTATCAACGACAGCAAAATCGAACTGCCGAAAAACATCGACGACAAAACACTTCCCACGCAAACGGTTTCAGACATTACTCGCTCCTATATCCGTTCTGGCATTCAACTGACACCGGCAGTCACTTGGGCAGAGCACAGCGCACCGATGTTTGACGACTGCGTAAGGCTGGACTCGATCATGATTCTTGATCAAGCCGGAAACCCGAGTTCCGAATTTGACGTGAAGGAAGAGTTCGTCATTGAAGTCAAGTTCACGGTACTTGAGGAGAAATGGCCGATCAATGTGCACCTTCACCTGAAAGATCTTGCGGGCCATTATGTACTGGTGAGCATGGACAACCTGTACACCGGCACTGATGTTCGGGCAGTGGGACAACATGTTGAACGTTGCACTGTGAAGTCACCGCTGCTAAATGTAGGCGACTATCGTATTGACGTTGAGCTCTGGCCAGGCGCTGAAATCGATCATAGGATCATCAGGCAGGCCGTTCTCAGCTTCACGGTTGCCGATGACAGCGAACCGACCGGGGTTCGTGGAAACTGGCCCAACGCATGGCCAAATTGCATGGTTCGGCCTCAACTATCCTGGGATGTCGACATGCCTGTTGACCGTCAGGCGCGATAATCAGTGGCTCTAGACAATACGAACGCCCTCTCCCTTGCCCCCCAAGGGAAGGTGGTGATTTTGATCTCGTTCCCGCATCAACTGCTGCACGCCCTCTGCGCGCTTCGCTATGATAGAGAATCTCGGGGCATTTCCAGCAAAAGCCCAGCCACCCTCGTACTGTGGTCCTATCAACCGAACGACCATTTGCCGAACTCACACGTTCGGCAATTTTTCGATGCTGCACTCAAAAGCTTCCCGTTCATCACAGCGGTGCTGCCATCATTGAAGGAACGTAAAGGCCCGTTATCACCGTATCGCAAATTGATGAAGCGCTCAGAGTGGCTCAGGGAGTATTTGAAAATCACTCCCGGAGAATGCGCCACATTCTATTACGCACACGATGCCAGCTCAGAACATACTGCGCAGGCATTTATGCAGGCTTTGCTAGCCAAACGGAACATCTGTTATGGCGATTCGCCTGGCTTTCTCTATCCACCTACAAGGCCCCGCGCTAACCCCTTTGACCTTAGCCTTGGCGGTCTGAAAAACTCTTTTTGGTTCAACCGAGTCAGCATTGCCGGCAAATGGATTGCGGCAGAGACAGCGTTGACCGCTGTCAATTTTGATGATCTGGATTCGTCCCTTCCCTGCCCAACACGTACAACCATACCTATCGATATTCTCGAGCAGACGCTTGCCACTCTGAAAACATTTTTCGCACCCATGCTCCAACTTGAGCAGGACATTAGCGCAAGGTCAAAAACAGAACCTGCCTGGGTACTCATCCTCAGCAATTTCACGAGTAGCAAGCTTACCTGTGAAGAGGATGAGCTCCAGCTGTATGTCCAGATCTGCAAGGAGCACGTGACGCCGGGTCGTGCAGTTTTTATTAAAAAACATGCCGGAACCCCGGCCACGTTCGTTGCACGGCTGTTACAGCGCCTCGATCACTATCACGCCGAAAAACTCCCTGAACACCTGGATCGCCTACCTATTGAGTTTCTCGGTCAAGTACTCAATTCTTGCAGTATCATCTCCGTTTCATCGGCATCGGCACTGCTGAGCCTACTGCCAACCCCCAACCTCATTCACGCGCTCACTGCCGAACACATCGAAGAATTCTTTAAGCCGGACTATAAAAAATACATGAGCTTGGCCAACGAAAGAATATTGAAACAATCAAAATACCCCCCACCAAGCCCACCCCGGTGTCAGGCTAGATAAAAAGTGTAGTGGCCTAATGAAACCAACCCCCAATTTAGGCGAGAATGCTCGCTCAACCGAGGTGTCGACATCACCTAAATCGGGACCCGGGGGAAATGGCGCTCTCTGGCTGTAGCTCTGGATCATGTGCTCCGTAGCTTGAAAACTGAATGGATACCGACCGTGGGTGATAGAACTGCTCAAGAAACCCAGCGCGATATCCGTCTTTTCTTGATGTATCGGTACAACTGGATCCGCCCCATCAATTCACCGGTGGGTTGTCGCCAGCTCGGACCGAAGAAAAATTCAACGTCGTGCCCGGGATTGGTTGACCGCTACACAATCCGGAAACGGAGTTGCCAATACTGAAAATAGCCGCACAAAAACACAGTTGACGCGACAACCATCTTGCATAATTCCGCACTTAGGCCCACTTAATAATGCTCCCTCTCAATGTGAAACGCCTTCCCCCCTCGCTAATTGCCATGTTTATAATTTTCGCCTTTCCATCGTCGATTATTTTTCTTCATGATGAAAAACCCAATAACGACATCATTATTGACAAGCTCCCCTACACCATCAACGAGCCAGGAAACTACAAGCTTGAAAAATCGCTACATAGCGACCGCAACGGTATTGAAATCAATGCCAGCAATGTCACCATTAATCTCAATCACAATACGATCACTGGATCAACAGGCGGGGGCAATACCGGATTCGGCATTTTTTCCTTCGGCCAAAGCAACATAACCGTAAAAAACGGACTTATTCGCGGTTTCCAGTACGGCATTTACCTTTCTGGACTTTCTGACTTTGCAGAATCCTCTTCAGCGCTGGTAGGTCGAAATCACTTAGTTGACGGCATGAACATCCGCTTTAGCACCTTCCGAGGGATTCGGGTTGAGGGTGAAAACTCCGTCATCAGTAACAATATGATCTCGGACATTGGGGGCGATACCACAATTGACAATGCTTACTCCATGGGCATCGAGGCGTTTGGCAAGCAAGTTCTCGTCAAAAACAACAGCATCATGGAAGTAAGAGGCATGGGGATTCAAGATATTGGTGAGGGTGTAGGGATCTCACTCTCCCGATATGGCGAAGGCAGCATTGTAGATGGTAACCATGTGGCCAACCGAGAGTTTGAAATCAGCAGTAGCTCTCCTGCCTGGAAAACCAGATCAAGATCAACTTACGGAATATGGGTAGGCGGCGACGGTATTCACGATGTCGTCGTCAGACACAATACAATCAATAACTTCAAACAGGGAATAACGTTCAAGCGTTCTGAATCAGGCAGTCTCTTTGGGAATAGAGTCACCAACGCGTTTATCCCCTATTACCTCCCTGACAATCAAAGCAGAACAAGAGTGGCCGATCTCGGGCAGAACACCTCGGATGAACAGACCCTCGATTTGAAGCCTGGCCGAGCAACGCCTGGCCAGGTCGAAACTGTGGAGCCACCTTACCTCACCTACCTTTCACCACTGCATCGCCTTGCCTACCCCGCTTTTCTTCCGCGACCAAACCCAACCAATGGCGACGATATCATTATTGGAATTGGCGAACGGAACATGGTCGATTACTGGTCCCCGATTGACCCAAGTAAACCCGACAGCCCTGTATTCATTGACTTGGCCGCCGGTCGAGCGACGGGCAGCGGAAACGACCGCCTGATTGCCATTCAGGGCGCCCAAGGCAGCCCCTACGACGACACAATCCTGGGCAATGACAACGACAACTTGCTGGCCGGCGGAGTTGGCAACGATCGTATTGAAGGCAGAGCAGGAAATGACTATATCTATGGCGATGACGGGGACGACGAGCTTTTTGGCGGTTCAGGTGATGATGTTCTTGATGGAGGTGCTGGCAACGATATTCTGTGGGGCGGCCTGGGCGCTGACACCTTCATTTTCTGGAAAGGCAGCGGCGGCGAAAAAACCATTATCGGAGACTTTTCGGGCAGTACCGGCGAGCAAGACAAAATTGACCTTGCTGGCGTTTTAGGTACATTTGAAGAAGTACTGAGCGCATCGAAAGCAGTGGGCGACGACTTGCTGATCACGCTGAACTCTGACGACTCAATCTTGCTGCTCAATGTAACGAAAGAAACGCTCACTCCTGCTGATTTTATCTTCTGACATCAAACCGGCATAACTATCGGACGCTTACCAACAGGCACGCGTCCCATTGCACTACACGCGCCGCGCAATCACCGCGACAATCAGACCGATATTCCCCATCAACGTCTGGCGATATACCCCTGAATGTTTAAGGCCCAAAACCCTTCCAAAAAACCCATTATTTCTAGCCTCAGAAAAGCGCTCAAGTGTCTTTCTGTTTTCCGCAGTAAATTGATGACTAATCATCTGCAAAGAAATCATATTATTATCGATCCAACTGCGAAAACGCCCGCGCAACAACTCTCTTACACGCTTACTATGATTGAGGAAGCCACGATTAGTACCAATACAATTCAAACTGTGCTGTCGATAGAGAACAGTTGGTTTCAAATCATAATGAATTCGACCATTACAACCACTGACAATCATATAGGCCCACCAGTCATGAGAAACAGCAGGCACGGCATCACCGGCTTCGCGAATCAAATTCATCAGTGCCTGATTGAAGACCATGGTATTTCCACCTGCAATATTCTGAACCAGTGCGTTCTGAAATGTCGCCGGCTTTGAAAATGAGGGAGAGAAGCCAATACTCGCCCCACATTCATCAATCAGCTCAGTACGCGAACAATATAACGCCGGCACAGAAGCGTCACCGTTTGCAAGCCAATCCACGGCTATCTTGAGCTTATCTTCATTCCAAACATCATCCTGATCACACCAGGCATAATAGTCGGCTTCCACATCGGCACGACAACTGACGGCCAGAAAGTTTCGAGCAAACCCCTTTAGCGGCCCCTCAGCCAACTCAATACGCTCACGCCCCCAACACTCAATATGAGCGGCAATAATGGCCCGCGTTGAGTCATTCGAACCATCGTCAGAAACAAAAACTTTAAAATTTTGATGGGTTTGACGAGAAATGGAAGCCATTTGCTCATTGAGGAAGCGCTCGCCATTTCGTGTACATAGTAGTACGGCGACAGAAGCAGTGGCAGCCAAACCAAAACAATCCGTAGACACGCGATTAAAATCTAAACTTTTTGAAATCCCGTTCACACTAACACTTCCTCACCACTCTAAGCTCTAAATATCAATGTCGATAGCAATAGAAATTAATGCTCCACAAAAATGGAATACTTCCGCACTACACACTTACAACACAATAGTCAAACCAGATCTAGATACAAAACACTACTAGTATCCATCAGAAAAGGCAGGCCGCTGCGTAGGCATTTTCCACATCAACTAAAGAGTTGTCTATCTTGTGCACAGAGAAAAACCCATTTTTCCTACACAGAAAATTGCCCCTACCAGTTGTCCTCCTAGACCGTTTTCTGTGCGTAATCGTTAATTTTTTCGAGCCAAAGAAAAAGCCCCAAGAGCAGAACTCTCGGGGCTTTCAGGGGAAAACCATACACTTTTAGTCTGAGCAATATCCTAGAACGGGATATCGTCATCAAAGCTGTCGAAATCCGGAGCCGGCTGAGGAGCGGCCTGCTGTGGAGCCGGACGCGACTGTTGCGGTGCCGACTGTTGCGGTGCCGACTGTTGCGGACGCGGCGCCTGCTGCTGGCGTGGAGCCGGAGCGGACTGCTGATAGTTGTTGCCCCCGCCTTGTTGGTCGCCCTGCTGTGGACGGCCGCCCAGCAGTTGCATGGTGCCTTGCATGTCGACCACGATTTCAGTGGTGTAACGCTTGATACCGTCTTTTTCCCACTCGCGGGTCTGCAGCTTGCCTTCGATGTAGACCTGCGAACCTTTACGCAGGTATTCGCCAGCGATTTCCGCCACTTTGCCGAACATCGAAACACGGTGCCATTCGGTCTTCTCGACCTTCTGCCCGGTCTGCTTGTCGGTCCACTGTTCGCTGGTCGCCAGACTCAGGTTGGTCACGGCGTTACCGTTAGGCAAGTAGCGAACTTCGGGATCCTGGCCGCAAGTGCCGACCAATATGACTTTGTTAACCCCACGGGCCATAACGTTCTCCTAGGCTACGCACGCTGCCTCGGGCGGGTTGTTCACCAGGCGCTCGAGGGTAGTGCGATCCAATAGTTCTGTGTCCAATTTGATGTAAATCGCTGCTTCATCAGCAACGATTACCGCATCTGTTACCCCTACGACGGCCTTCAGGCGCTCAACCAGACCCGCTTCGCGGATCGCCTCGGGCGACAACGGCAAGCGCAGGCTCGTGACATAAGGTGGTTCGCGCATGGTAACAGCAAAGGCCAGCCAGAGGGCAGCCAGGCCGGCGCATCCGAGGAAGACAACCGACAGACCGCCATGCTGGAACATCCAGCCGCCGAGGATCCCGCCCAGTGCCGATCCGAGGAACTGACTGGTGGAATAAACCCCCATCGCCGTGCCCTTGCCGCCCGCCGGTGAAACCTTGCTGATCAGCGATGGCAACGAAGCTTCCAGCAAGTTGAACGCGGTAAAGAACACCACCGTTCCGATCACCAGGGCCCGCAAGCTATCGCCGAACTGCCAGAAGAATAGCTCAGTGAGCATCAGCGTCAGCACTGCGCCCAATAAAACTCGTTTCATTTTGCGTTTCTTCTCGCCGTAGATAATGAACGGGATCATGGCGAAGAAGGAAATCAGCAGCGCGGTCAGGTAGACCCACCAGTGCTGCTCTTTGGGCAGCCCGGCTTTTTCGACCAGGGCCAGCGGCAATGCAACGAAGCTCGACATCAACATCGCGTGCAACACAAAAATACCCAGGTCCAGGCGCAGCAGGTCCGGGTGCTTGAGCGTCGGCATCAGTGCCTGGCGCGCGACGCCGGATTCACGGTGCTGCAACGGCCCGGTGGAACGCGGTACCATGAACATCACGATCACGATACCCACCAGCGCCATGCCACCGGTGGCGAGGAACAACCCGGACAGCCCGAAAGCGCGAGTCAGCAAAGGCCCTACCACCATGGCGACCGCGAACGACAGACCAATCGTCATGCCGATCATGGCCATGGCTTTGGTCCGATGCTGTTCGCGGGTCAGGTCTGACAGCAACGCCATCACAGCTGCGGAAATCGCCCCGGCGCCTTGCAGGATGCGTCCGGCGATAACGCCCCAGATCGAGTCGGCGTTAGCCGCCAGCACACTGCCGAGGGCGAACACGATCAGCCCCAGGTAAATCACCGGGCGGCGTCCGATGCGGTCGGAAATGAAGCCGAACGGAATCTGAAATATCGCCTGGGTCAGGCCGTAAGCGCCAATCGCCAGCCCGATGAGGGCCGGGGTCGCTCCTGCCAGATCCATCCCATAGGTCGCCAGTACCGGCAACACCATGAACATGCCAAGCATACGGAACGCGAACACGAGGGCCAGACCGCTTGCTGCGCGGGTCTCACTGCCACTCATGCGTTCGCTGTGGGGATCGTGCATGGAAAAACCTCATGTGAACCGGCCGCGATTCTACCAGTCCCATCGATTGACAGGGTATATCGCGACGCTTTGACGCGTTCCGCTGACAGACTCTTCATGTACGACAGTAAACCACTCGTTTGATAGTGTGCATCCATCCAGTATTTGGCCGTATACTCCTACGTTTTCGACGCCCGCCGAGCGAGGCCACTTTGGACAAGATCCTGATTCGTGGGGCCCGAACCCACAACCTGAAGAACATCGACCTGACCCTGCCACGGGACAAACTGATCGTCATCACCGGCTTGTCCGGATCCGGCAAATCGTCCCTGGCGTTCGACACGCTGTACGCCGAAGGCCAGCGCCGCTATGTCGAGTCGCTGTCGGCCTATGCCCGGCAGTTTTTGTCGATGATGGAAAAGCCTGACGTCGACACCATTGAAGGTTTGTCGCCAGCCATTTCCATTGAGCAGAAGTCGACCTCGCACAACCCGCGTTCGACGGTCGGCACAATCACCGAAATCTACGACTATCTGCGCCTGCTCTACGCTCGCGTCGGTATTCCGCGCTGCCCGGATCACGACATTCCGCTGGAAGCGCAGACCGTCAGCCAGATGGTCGACCTGGTCCTCGCCCAACCGGAGGGCAGCAAACTGATGCTGCTGGCGCCGGTGATCCGCGAGCGCAAAGGCGAACACCTTTCGGTCTTCGAAGAGTTGCGCGCCCAGGGCTTTGTCCGGGCCCGGGTCAACGGCAGGATCTGCGAACTGGACGAACTGCCGAAGCTGGACAAGCAGAAGAAGCATTCGATTGACGTCATCGTCGACCGCTTCAAGGTCCGCGCCGATCTGCAACAGCGCCTGGCCGAATCCTTCGAGACCGCGCTGAAACTGGCGGACGGCATTGCCCTGGTCGCACCGATGGACGACGAACCCGGCGAAGAGATGATCTTCTCCGCGCGCTTCGCCTGCCCGATCTGCGGTCACGCGATCAGCGAGCTGGAACCCAAGCTGTTCTCCTTCAACAACCCGGCCGGCGCCTGCCCGACGTGCGATGGTCTGGGCGTGAAGCAATTCTTCGACATCAAGCGACTGGTCAATGGCGAACTGACCCTGGCCGAAGGTGCGATTCGCGGCTGGGACAGGCGAAACGTCTATTACTTCCAGATGCTCGGATCGCTGGCGGCGCACTACAAGTTCAGCCTCGAAGTGCCGTTCAACGAACTGCCGGCCGAGCAGCAGAAATTCATCCTGCACGGCAGTGGCTCCCAGAACGTCGATTTCAAATACCTGAATGACCGTGGCGACATCGTCAAACGTTCGCACCCGTTCGAAGGCATCGTGCCAAACCTGGAACGTCGCTACCGCGAAACCGAGTCGGCATCGGTGCGTGAAGAGCTGGCCAAGTTCCTCAGTACCCAGCATTGCCCGGATTGCCGTGGCACCCGCCTGCGTCGCGAGGCGCGGCATGTCTGGGTCGGCGAGAAGACGCTGCCGGCGGTAACCAATCTGCCGATTGGCGATGCATGCGAATACTTCGGCGTGCTTAAGCTGACCGGGCGTCGCGGTGAAATTGCCGACAAGATCCTCAAGGAAATCCGCGAGCGCCTGCAGTTCCTGGTCAACGTCGGCCTCGACTATCTGTCGCTGGATCGCAGTGCCGACACGTTGTCCGGTGGCGAGGCGCAGCGGATTCGCCTGGCCAGTCAGATTGGTGCCGGCCTGGTGGGCGTTCTATACATCCTCGATGAACCGTCGATTGGTCTGCACCAGCGCGACAACGACCGTTTGCTCGGCACGCTCAAGCACCTGCGCGACATCGGCAACACGGTGATCGTGGTCGAACACGATGAAGATGCCATTCGCCTGGCTGACTATGTCGTGGATATCGGCCCGGGTGCCGGCGTGCACGGTGGGCATATCGTCGCCGAAGGTACGCCAGCGGAAGTTATGGCTCACCCTGACTCGCTGACCGGCAAGTATTTGTCGGGTCGGGTGAAGATTGCCGTCCCTGCCAAACGCACACCGCGTAACAAGAAATTGTCGCTGTCCCTCAAAGGCGCTCGCGGCAACAACTTGCGCAACGTCGATCTGGAGATTCCGATTGGCCTGCTGACCTGCGTTACCGGCGTGTCCGGTTCGGGCAAGTCGACGCTGATCAACAACACGCTGTTTCCTTTGAGCGCGACGGCACTCAACGGTGCGACGACGCTTGAGGCTGCGGCTCACGACAGCATCAAAGGGCTGGAACACCTGGACAAGGTCGTCGACATCGACCAGAGCCCGATCGGCCGCACGCCACGCTCCAACCCGGCGACGTACACCGGGCTGTTCACGCCGATTCGCGAACTGTTCGCCGGCGTGCCGGAATCCCGTTCCCGCGGTTACGGGCCGGGACGTTTCTCCTTCAACGTGAAGGGCGGACGCTGCGAAGCCTGCCAGGGCGATGGCCTGATCAAGGTTGAAATGCACTTCCTGCCGGACATCTATGTTCCGTGCGACGTCTGCAAGAGCAAGCGCTACAACCGCGAAACGCTGGAGATCAAGTACAAGGGCAAGAGCATCCACGAAACCCTCGAGATGACCATCGAGGAAGCTAGAGTGTTCTTCGACGCGGTGCCGGCGCTGGCACGCAAGCTTCAGACGTTGATGGATGTCGGCCTGTCGTACATCAAGCTGGGGCAATCGGCGACCACCCTGTCTGGTGGTGAAGCGCAGCGAGTGAAATTGTCCCGCGAGCTGTCCAAGCGCGATACCGGCAAGACGCTGTACATCCTCGATGAGCCAACCACCGGTTTGCACTTCGCGGATATTCAGCAACTGCTCGACGTGCTGCATCGACTGCGCGACCACGGCAACACCGTGGTGGTGATCGAGCACAATCTGGACGTGATCAAGACCGCTGACTGGTTGGTGGATCTGGGGCCGGAAGGTGGTTCCAAAGGCGGGCAGATTATCGCCGTCGGTACGCCGGAAGAAGTCTCCGAGATGAAGCAGTCTCACACCGGTTTCTATCTCAAACCGCTGCTGGCTCGCGACAAGGCCTGAATCAGGCCCACGAAAAAGCCCCTGTCACTTTGTCGGTGACAGGGGCTTTTTTGTTGACACTGCAGGAGCACAGCTTGCTGGCGATGGCGATATCAAGGACGCCTTCGCCAGCAAGCTGTGCTCCTACGGTTCAATGTCAGGTGTGAGATTGCAGGTAGTTCTCAAGACCGATCAACTTGATCAGACCCAACTGCTTCTCGAGCCAGTAGGTGTGGTCTTCTTCGGTATCGTTCAGTTGAATGCGCAGCATCTCGCGGCTGACATAGTCTTTGTGCTGCTCGCAGAGTTCGATGCCCTTGCAGAGTGCGGCGCGGACTTTGTATTCCAGTCGCAGGTCGGCAGCGAGCATGTCAGGAACCGTGGTGCCGACATCAAGATCGTCCGGACGCATGCGTGGCGTGCCTTCGAGCATCAGAATTCGGCGCATCAGCGCATCGGCGTGCCCCGCTTCCTCTTCCATCTCGTGGTTGATTCGTTCGTAGAGCTTGGTGAATCCCCAGTCCTCATACATCCGCGAGTGAACGAAATATTGATCACGCGCGGCCAGTTCGCCGGTCAGCAACGTGTTGAGGTAATCGATTACGTCTGGGTGGCCTTGCATCGCCCTACATCTCCCTGCTTGAAAGTCTGTAGTTTGAACCACAGCGACTGTTTGGTCACTTGGTTTGCGCGATAAAAGCGAAGATATTCTGAGAAAAGTAGTTTAAATAGCGCAAAAACCGCCCTAATGAGGGCGGTTCTGCTTCTCGTTTAGACTTCGTTAATCTGTACGTTGAGCGCCTTTGCGATTGCGTCTCCATAAGCCGGGTCGGCCTTGAAGAAATGCTGCAATTGGCGATCCACTACATCAGCGGAGACCCCTGCCATCGCGCCCGCAATATTGTTGGTCAGCAGGTTTTTCTGCTCATCACTCATCAAACGGAACAACGCACCTGCGTGGCTGTAGTAGTCCGTGTCTTCGCGATGATCGTAACGATCAGCCGCACCGTTCAATGCCAAAGCAGGCTCAGCATAACGAGGCGCCTGTTTTGGCGACTCTACGTAACTGTTCGGCTCGTAGTTCGGCGCTGCACCGCCATTGCTGCCAAACGCCATGGAGCCATCACGCTGGTAGCTGTTGACCGGGCTGCGCGGCGTATTCACCGGCAGTTGCTGATGGTTGGTACCAACACGGTAGCGGTGCGCATCGGCGTAAGCGAACACTCGCCCTTGCAGCATGCGGTCTGGCGACAGGCCGACACCTGGCACCATATTGCTCGGACCGAACGCCGCTTGTTCAACTTCCGCGAAGTAGTTCTGCGGATTACGGTCGAGTTCGAGCTCACCCACTTCGATCAGTGGGAACTCTTTCTGCGACCAGGTCTTGGTCACATCAAAAGGGTTCTCGTAATGCGCCGCAGCCTGGGCCTCGGTCATGATCTGAATGCACACACGCCATTTTGGGAAGTCGCCGCGCTCAATCGCGTCGAACAAGTCGCGCTGTGCGTAATCCGGATCAGTGCCCGCCAGGCGAGCAGCTTCTGCCGGTGCCAGGTTCTTGATCCCTTGCTGGGTCTTGTAATGCCACTTCACCCAGTGACGCTCGCCGCTGGCACTGATCAGGCTGTAAGTGTGGCTGCCGAAGCCGTGCATGTGACGGTAGCCATCAGGGATGCCACGGTCCGAAAACAGGATGGTGACCTGGTGCAGCGCCTCAGGCGAGTGCGACCAGAAGTCCCACATCATCTGCGCACTTTTCAGGTTGCTTTGCGGCAGGCGTTTTTGGGTGTGGATAAAGTCCGGAAACTTGAGCGGATCGCGAATGAAGAACACTGGAGTGTTGTTGCCAACGATGTCCCAGTTACCTTCTTCGGTATAGAACTTCAGGGCAAAGCCACGTGGGTCGCGTTCCGTGTCAGCCGAGCCGCGCTCACCGCCCACGGTGGAAAACCGCAGAAACGTTGGGGTCTGCTTGCCGACGGATTCGAACAGCTTGGCGCTGGTGTATTCAGTGATGTCGCGCGTCACGGTGAACGTACCGTAAGCACCCGAGCCCTTGGCGTGTACGCGACGCTCAGGAATGTTTTCACGGTTGAAGTGGGCAAGCTTCTCGATCAGGTGGAAGTCGTCGAGTAGCAATGGGCCACGAGGGCCGGCGGAGCGGGAATTCTGGTTGTCGGCGACAGGAGCGCCACTGGCGGTGGTAAGTATTTTATTTTGGCTCATGCGATCTCTTCCTCTGTCAGTCTTGAACTGCCGGCTAATCGGCTGAGAGGGAGTATTGATCACCAACGTTACACCTACAAATTCATTAACTTGTAAGTGTCGATAGAAAATTACTAACGAAGAGCCTACTTTTCAGACGCCCACAAAAAACCGGGCACTAGGCCCGGTTCTTCGTTTCAGACTGACGTCTTACTCAGCGGATACAGCTTCACCGCCGGTAGCACGATCAACCAACTCGACGTACGCCATAGGCGCGTTGTCGCCAGTGCGGAAGCCGCACTTGAGGATGCGCAGGTAGCCACCCTCACGGGTAGCGTAACGCTTGCCCAGGTCGTTGAAGAGCTTACCAACGATAGCTTTCGAACGAGTACGGTCGAAAGCCAGACGGCGGTTAGCCAGGCTGTCTGTCTTGGCCAAAGTGATCAGCGGCTCAGCAACGCGACGCAGTTCTTTAGCTTTCGGCAGTGTAGTTTTGATCAGCTCGTGCTCGAACAGCGACACTGCCATGTTTTGAAACATGGCCTTGCGGTGCGAGCTAGTGCGGCTCAGGTGACGACCACTTTTACGATGACGCATGGTTCATTCCTTACCAAACACGACGTTCGGTGATTACGACGATCAGGCAGTCGCCTTGTCGTCCTTCTTAAGACTTGCAGGCGGCCAGTTGTCGAGGCGCATGCCGAGGGACAGACCGCGGGAGGCCAGAACGTCCTTGATTTCAGTCAAGGATTTCTTGCCAAGGTTCGGAGTCTTCAACAGCTCTACTTCGGTACGCTGAATCAGGTCACCGATGTAGTAGATGTTTTCCGCCTTAAGGCAGTTAGCCGAACGTACAGTCAGTTCCAGATCGTCAACCGGGCGAAGCAGGATCGGATCGATCTCGTCTTCCTGCTCGACAACCACTGGCTCACTGTCACCTTTGAGGTCGACGAACGCAGCCAACTGCTGTTGCAGAATGGTTGCAGCGCGACGGATAGCCTCTTCAGGATCCAGAGTACCGTTGGTTTCCAGATCAATAACCAGCTTGTCCAGGTTAGTACGCTGCTCGACACGGGCGTTTTCCACCACGTATGCGATACGGCGAACCGGGCTGAACGAAGAGTCAAGCTGCAAGCGACCGATGCTGCGGCTTTCGTCTTCATCGCTCTGACGCGAGTCTGCCGGTTCATAACCACGACCACGAGCTACGGTGAGCTTCATGTTCAGGGCGCCGTTAGACGCCAGGTTAGCGATTACGTGATCGGGGTTAACGATCTCGACATCATGATCCAGCTGAATATCGGCAGCGGTAACCACCCCCGAACCCTTCTTCGACAAGGTCAGCGTAACTTCGTCACGACCGTGCAGCTTGATAGCCAGACCTTTAAGGTTCAACAGGATTTCAATTACGTCTTCCTGTACGCCTTCGATTGCGCTGTACTCATGGAGTACACCGTCAATCTCGGCCTCGACTACTGCACAGCCGGGCATTGAGGACAACAGGATGCGGCGCAGCGCGTTGCCCAGGGTGTGGCCGAAACCACGCTCGAGAGGCTCGAGAGTGATCTTGGCGCGGGTTGGACTGACAACCTGCACATCAATATGGCGGGGTGTCAGGAACTCATTTACCGAAATCTGCATGGATGCACCTATTTTCTAGCCCTTACTTGGAGTAGAGCTCGACAATCAGGCTTTCGTTGATGTCGGCGGACAGATCACTGCGAGCTGGAACGTTCTTGAAAACGCCCGACTTCTTCTCAGTGTCTACTTCTACCCATTCTACGCGGCCACGTTGGGCACACAGATCGAGAGCTTGGACAATGCGAAGTTGGTTCTTTGCTTTCTCGCGAATCGCGACCACGTCACCAGCACGAACCTGGTAAGACGGTACGTTTACGGTCTGACCGTTAACGCTGACGGATTTGTGCGATACCAGCTGACGGGATTCGGCACGAGTAGAGCCAAAACCCATACGGTATACAACGTTGTCCAGACGGCATTCGAGCAGTTGCAGCAGGTTTTCACCGGTTGCACCTTTCTTGCCAGCAGCTTCTTTGTAGTAGCCGCTGAATTGACGCTCGAGAACGCCGTAGATACGACGGACCTTCTGCTTTTCACGCAGTTGGGTGCCGTAATCGGACTGGCGACCGCGGCGTTGGCCGTGGATACCAGGTGCTGCTTCAATGTTGCACTTCGATTCGATCGCGCGCACGCCGCTCTTCAGAAAGAGATCGGTGCCTTCGCGACGAGCGAGTTTGCATTTTGGACCAATGTAACGAGCCATTCTTTACAATCTCCTGGATTACACGCGGCGCTTCTTCGGCGGACGGCACCCGTTGTGCGGGATTGGCGTCACGTCGGTGATGCTGGCGATCTTGTAGCCACAGCCGTTCAAAGCGCGGACTGCAGATTCACGACCTGGGCCTGGACCTTTGACGTTAACGTCGAGGTTTTTCAGACCGTATTCCAGCGCAGCTTGACCAGCACGTTCAGCAGCTACTTGAGCAGCAAACGGGGTGGACTTGCGGGAACCGCGGAAACCCGAACCACCGGAGGTAGCCCAGGAAAGAGCGTTGCCTTGACGGTCGGTGATGGTCACGATTGTGTTGTTAAAAGAAGCATGGATGTGGGCGATGCCATCAACCACTGTCTTTTTAACTTTTTTACGAGGACGAGCAGCAGGTTTAGCCATGATTAATTTCCTGTCGATTCGCTGGGGCGATTACTTGCGGATCGGCTTACGCGGACCTTTACGGGTACGCGCGTTAGTCTTGGTACGCTGACCGCGTACTGGAAGACCACGACGATGACGCAGACCGCGATAGCAACCGAGGTCCATCAAACGCTTGATTTTCATGTTGATTTCGCGACGCAGGTCACCTTCAGTGGTGAACTTCGCCACTTCGCCACGCAGCTGTTCAATCTGCTCGTCGCTCAGATCCTTGATCTTTGCGGCTGGGTTTACCCCAGTCACTGCACAGATCTTCTGTGCAGTAGTGCGACCAACACCATAGATGTAGGTCAGCGAGATAACAGTATGCTTGTTATCTGGAATGTTAACGCCTGCAATACGGGCCATTCAGTGGGACTCCAATTGACAGCTACCTACGCCCCGGAAGCCAAGAAATAGGGCGCGAGATAATATCGCTGTAATAACAAATAATCAACCCGGTAGCGCACTAGCTACCGGGCTTGAAGCACAATCACACTCAGCCTTGGCGCTGTTTGTGACGCGGTTCCGCGCTGCAAATTACTCGAACAACACCTTCGCGGCGAATAATCTTGCAGTTACGGCACAGCTTTTTCACCGATGCACGAACTTTCATCACCAACTCCTCGAACCTTATGGGTACTCAGCGCAACATGCCGCTGCCGTAACCCTTCAGGTTGGCTTTCTTCATCAGGGATTCGTACTGGTGCGAAACGAGGTGCGATTGTACTTGGGACATGAAGTCCATCACAACCACGACGACGATCAGCAACGAGGTCCCGCCAAGGTAGAACGGTACGTTTGCCGCAACCACCAGGAACTGGGGAAGCAGACACACGGCCGTCATGTAAAGAGCACCGAACATGGTCAAGCGAGTCAGAACGCCATCAATGTAGCGCGCAGACTGCTCACCTGGACGGATGCCCGGAATAAAGGCACCGGACTTCTTCAGGTTTTCCGCTACGTCTTTCGGATTGAACATCAACGCCGTATAGAAGAAGCAGAAGAAAATAATCCCTGCACTAAACAGCAGAATATTCAACGGCTGACCAGGAGCGATCGACTGCGAGATGTCCTGCAACCAGCCCATACCTTCAGACTGGCCGAACCAGGCACCCAACGAAGCCGGGAACAGCAAAATGCTGCTCGCGAAAATGGCCGGAATAACACCGGCCATGTTCACCTTCAGCGGCAAGTGGCTAGTCTGCGCAGCGAAGACCTTACGGCCCTGCTGACGCTTGGCGTAGTGAACAGCAATACGACGCTGACCACGCTCAATGAACACCACGAAACCGATAATCGCTACTGCCAGCAAACCGATGGCAACCAGGGCGAAGATGTTGATATCACCCTGACGTGCAGACTCGAAAGACTGCCCGATCGCTCTCGGAAGACCGGCGACGATACCCGAAAAAATCAACATCGAGATACCGTTGCCAACACCACGCTCAGTAATCTGCTCACCCAGCCACATCATGAACATCGCACCAGCCACAAACGTGGATACCGCGACGAAATGGAAGCCAAAGTCACCAGTGAACGCAACGCCCTGCCCTGCCAGACCAATGGACATGCCAATTGCCTGAACAAGAGCGAGGACGACAGTGCCGTAGCGGGTGTACTGGCTGATCTTGCGACGGCCAGCTTCACCTTCCTTCTTCAACTGCTCCAGCTGCGGACTGACGGCGGTCATCAGCTGCATGATGATCGATGCCGAAATGTACGGCATGATCCCCAATGCAAAGATGCTCATCCGCTCCAGCGCGCCGCCGGAAAACATGTTGAACAAGCTAAGAATGGTCCCCTCATTCTGTCGAAACAGGTCCGCGAGTCGGTCCGGGTTGATACCTGGAACCGGGATGTGTGCGCCTATTCGGTAGACGATAATCGCCAGGAACAGAAAACGCAGACGAGCCCAGAGTTCAGACATACCGCCTTTGCCGAGCGCAGAGAGAGCACCTTGCTTAGCCATTTATTCCTCGAACTTGCCGCCAGCTGCTTCGATAGCCGCACGCGCACCTTTGGTGGCGCCGATTCCCTTTCCGATGGTAACAGCGCGAGTCACTTCACCGGACAGCATGATTTTCACACGCTGTACGTTGACGTTGATCACGTTGGCATCTTTCAAGGACTGCACGGTGACGATGTCGCCTTCCACTTTAGCCAGCTCGGACAAACGCACTTCTGCGCGATCCATGGCTTTCAGGGAAACGAAACCGAACTTCGGCAGGCGACGATGCAGCGGCTGTTGACCGCCTTCAAAGCCTGGAGCAATGGTGCCACCGGAGCGGGAGGACTGACCTTTGTGGCCACGGCCACCGGTCTTACCCAAACCACTACCGATACCACGGCCCGGACGATGCTTTTCGCGACGGGAACCCGGCGCTGGACTCAGATCATTGAGTTTCATCGATTAACCCTCGACACGCAGCATGTAGTAAGCCTTGTTGATCATCCCGCGATTCTCGGGAGTATCAAGTACTTCTACAGTGTGACCGATGCGACGCAGACCCAGACCCTTAACGCACAGTTTGTGGTTAGGGATGCGGCCGGTCATGCTTTTGATCAGCGTAACTTTAACGGTAGCCATGATCAGAAGATCTCCTTGACGCTTTTGCCACGCTTGGCGGCAATGGATTCAGGAGACTGCATAGCTTTCAAACCTTTAAAAGTGGCGTGAACCACGTTTACCGGGTTAGTCGAGCCGTAGCACTTGGCCAGAACGTTCTGAACGCCAGCAACTTCGAGGACAGCACGCATAGCGCCGCCAGCGATGATACCGGTACCTTCAGAAGCAGGCTGCATGTACACCTTCGAAGCGCCGTGACCGGACTTCATTGCGTACTGCAGAGTGGTGCCGTTCAGGTCAACTTGGATCATGTTGCGGCGAGCAGCTTCCATTGCCTTCTGGATCGCAGCAGGCACTTCACGTGACTTGCCACGGCCGAAGCCAACACGCCCTTTACCATCACCAACCACGGTCAACGCAGTGAAAGTGAAGATACGGCCGCCTTTAACGGTTTTGGCTACGCGGTTAACTTGAACCAGCTTCTCGATGTAGCCTTCGTCGCGCTTTTGGTCGTTATTTGACATAACTTAGAACTCCAGCCCAGCTTCACGAGCAGCATCAGCCAGCGCCTTGACGCGGCCGTGGTACTTGAAGCCAGAGCGGTCGAAAGCCACCTGCGAGACGCCAGCGGCTTTAGCACGCGTAGCGACCAGCTGGCCAACCTTAGTGGCCGCGTCGATGTTGCCAGTGGCGCCATCACGCAGTTCTTTATCCAAAGTCGAGGCAGATGCCAGGACTTTGTTGCCGTCGGCCGAAATGACCTGGGCGTAGATGTGCTGCGACGAGCGGAACACGCAGAGACGCACGACTTCGAGTTCGTGCATTTTCAGGCGTGCTTTGCGAGCGCGACGCAGTCGAGTAACTTTTTTGTCGGTCATTTGCTATGCCCTACTTCTTCTTGGCTTCTTTACGACGGACGACTTCGTCCGCGTAGCGCACACCTTTGCCTTTGTACGGCTCTGGTGGACGGAAGTCGCGGATCTCGGCGGCCACTTGACCTACCAGCTGCTTATCGATGCCCTTGATCAGGATATCGGTCTGGCTAGGAGTCTCAGCGGTGATGCCTTCCGGCAGTTCATAATCCACTGGGTGCGAGAAGCCAAGAGCCAGGTTCAGCACTGTGCCTTTTGCTTGCGCTTTGTAACCAACACCGACCAGCTGGAGCTTACGCTCGAAGCCTTGGCTTACGCCTTGGACCATGTTGTTTACCAACGCACGAGTGGTACCAGCCATTGCGCGAGTTTGTTGATCGCCATTGCGAGCAGCGAAACGCAGCTCACCAGCTTCTTCAACGATCTCAACGGACGAATGGATGTTCAGTTCGAGAGTGCCCTTGGCACCCTTCACCGAAAGCTGTTGGCCTGCGAATTTGACTTCGACGCCGGCTGGCAGCTTAACGGGGTTCTTAGCGACGCGTGACATGCTTATCCCCCCTTAGAACACAGTGCAAAGAACTTCGCCGCCGACACCGGCAGCGCGCGCAGCACGATCCGTCATCACACCTTTGTTGGTGGAGACGATAGACACACCGAGACCGCCACGAACTTTTGGCAGATCATCGACGGACTTGTACTGACGCAGGCCTGGACGGCTAACGCGCTTCACTTCCTCGATGACCGGACGGCCTTCGAAGTACTTCAGCTCGATGGACAGCAGTGGCTTGATTTCGCTGCTGATCTGATAACCCGCAATGTAACCTTCGTCCTTCAGGACTTTGGCAACAGCTACCTTCAAAGTAGAAGACGGCATGCTTACGACGGACTTTTCAGCCATCTGGGCATTACGGATTCGAGTTAGCATGTCCGCTAACGGGTCCTGCATACTCATGGGCTAGACGCTCCTAATACACAAAAAATTAGCCTTGCGGCTACTACGTGTCGCCGAGGACATCCGTGCAAAAAAAGCACGGGCTCAGGCGAGCCGGGTATTCTAGACACACCCCACAAATGAATCAAGCCCCAAAAGGGGCTTGATTCAAGTTCAAGGTCACCGGCGGTCAGGATCTTGCGAACCTGGACGCCGAGACTTTGATAGTGCTTACCAGCTGGCTTTAACCAGACCAGGTACGTCACCACGCATTGCAGCCTCACGCAGTTTGTTACGGCCGAGGCCGAACTTGCGGTAAACGCCGTGTGGACGACCGGTCAGGCGGCAGCGGTTACGCATGCGCGAAGCGCTTGCGTCACGTGGCTGCTTTTGCAGAGCTACTGTAGCTTCCCAACGCGCTTCTGGACTTGCGTTCAGATCAACGATGATTGCTTTCAGTGCTGCACGCTTTTTGGCGTACTTGGCAACCGTGAGCTGACGCTTCAGCTCGCGGTTTTTCATGCTCATCTTGGCCATTTTCCTACTCCAATCAGTTGCGGAACGGGAATTTGAAAGCACGCAACAGGGCGCGACCTTCATCATCGTTCTTGGCAGTGGTGGTCAGGGTAATGTCCAGACCGCGGAGAGCATCGATCTTGTCGTAGTCGATTTCCGGGAAGATGATCTGCTCTTTAACGCCCATGCTGTAGTTACCACGACCATCGAAGGACTTGGCATTCAGGCCGCGGAAGTCGCGAACCCGAGGCAGGGAGATCGACAGCAGACGATCCAGGAACTCGTACATACGCTCACGGCGCAGGGTCACTTTGACGCCGATCGGCCAACCTTCACGGACTTTAAAGCCAGCGATGGATTTCCGAGCGTAAGTCACAACGACTTTCTGGCCGGTGATCTTTTCCAGGTCAGCAACAGCGTGCTCGATGACTTTTTTGTCACCGACTGCTTCGCCCAGACCCATGTTCAGGGTGATTTTGGTAACGCGTGGAACTTCCATCACGTTCGAAAGCTTAAGTTCTTCCTTAAGCTTCGGTGCGATTTCTTTCCAGTAAATCTCTTTTAGTCGTGCCATGGTCTCATCTACCTAGCAGTGTTCAAGCATCAACCGCTTTTTGGGTCGACTTGAAGACACGAATTTTCTTGCCGTCTTCTACTTTGAAACCAACGCGATCAGCCTTGTTGGTTTCGCCGTTGAAAATGGCTACGTTAGAAGCGTCCAGTGGAGCTTCTTTCTCGACGATACCGCCTTGTACGCCCGACATCGGGTTAGGCTTGGTATGACGCTTGACCAGGTTCAGACCACCGATAACCAGACGGTTATTAGCGAGAACCTTAAGCACCTTACCGCGCTTACCTTTGTCTTTGCCGGCGATCACGATGATCTCGTCGTCACGACGAATCTTTTGCATGTCGGATCTCCTTACAGCACTTCTGGGGCGAGCGAGACGATCTTCATGAACTTCTCAGTACGAAGTTCACGGGTCACTGGCCCAAAGATACGGGTGCCGATCGGCTCTTGCTTGTTGTTCAGAAGAACAGCAGCGTTGCCATCAAAGCGGATAATGGAGCCATCAGCACGACGTACGCCGTGACGAGTGCGGACTACAACAGCAGTCATCACTTGGCCTTTTTTCACTTTACCGCGAGGAATTGCTTCCTTCACGGTAACTTTGATGATGTCACCGATACCAGCGTAACGACGATGGGAGCCACCCAGCACCTTGATACACATAACACGGCGAGCGCCAGAGTTATCGGCCACATCGAGCATGGATTGAGTCTGAATCATATAATTTCTCCGACCCCTAGTCCTTAGACTTCCACAGCGCGTTCGAGAACATCAACCAGCGCCCAAGACTTGGTCTTGGCCAAAGGACGAGTTTCACGAATAGTGACTTTGTCGCCGATGTGGCACTGATTGGTTTCGTCGTGCGCGTGCAGCTTAGTCGAACGCTTAACGTATTTACCGTAGATCGGGTGCTTAACGCGACGCTCGATCAGAACGGTGATGGTCTTGTCCATTTTGTCGCTGACAACACGGCCAGTCAGCGTACGGACGGTTTTTTCGGCTTCAGCCATGATTACTTACCTGCCTGCTGTTTGAGCACAGTCTTCACGCGAGCGATGTCACGCTTAACTTGCCGGAGCAGGTGAGACTGCCCCAACTGGCCAGTTGCTTTCTGCATGCGCAGATTGAACTGGTCGCGCAGCAGGCCGAGCAGTTGCTCGTTAAGCTGCGGCGCGTCTTTTTCACGAAGTTCGTTCGCTTTCATCACATCACCGTCCGTTTAACAAAGGCGGTGGCGAGCGGCAGCTTTGCAGCAGCCAGGGCAAAAGCCTCACGCGCCAGCTCTTCAGAAACACCCTCGATTTCATACAGGACTTTGCCTGGCTGAATCTGGGCAACCCAGTACTCCACACTACCCTTACCTTTACCCATCCGAACTTCGAGTGGCTTTTTGGAAATAGGCTTGTCCGGGAATACACGGATCCAGATCTTGCCGCCACGTTTAACGTGACGGGTCAGAGCACGACGCGCTGACTCGATCTGACGAGCGGTGAGACGACCACGAGCTACAGACTTCAGCGCGAACTCGCCGAAGCTGACTTTGCTACCGCGCAATGCCAGGCCACGGTTGTGACCAGTCATTTGCTTGCGGAACTTCGTACGCTTTGGTTGCAACATTTGGCGTACCCCTTACTTAGCAGCTTTTTTACGAGGCGCTGGTGCTTGTGGTTTCAGTTCTTCTTGGCGACCACCAATTACTTCGCCTTTGAAGATCCAAACCTTTACACCGATCACACCGTAAGTGGTGTGAGCTTCGTAGTTGGCATAGTCGATGTCGGCACGCAGGGTGTGCAGTGGCACACGACCTTCACGATACCATTCAGTACGTGCGATTTCAGCACCGCCGAGACGACCGCTCACTTGGATTTTGATGCCTTTGGCACCAATGCGCATGGCGTTCTGTACAGCGCGCTTCATAGCGCGACGGAACATTACGCGACGCTCCAGCTGCTGAGCTACGCTCTGCGCAACCAACATACCGTCGAGTTCCGGCTTGCGGATTTCTTCGATATTGATGTGCACAGGCACACCCATTTGTTTGGTCAGGTCCTGACGCAGTTTCTCAACATCTTCACCTTTCTTCCCGATAACGATACCTGGGCGAGCGGTGTGGATGGTGATACGTGCAGTTTGGGCCGGACGATGGATATCGATACGGCTTACGGACGCGCTTTTTAGTTTGTCTTGGAGATACTCACGCACCTTCAGATCAGCGAACAAATAGTCCGCATAAGTCCGACCGTCTGCGTACCAGACGGAGGTGTGCTCCTTGACGATTCCCAGGCGAATGCCAATGGGATGTACTTTCTGACCCATCTCTTCGACTCCGTTACTTGTCAGCAACCTTGACAGTGATATGGCAAGACCGCTTGACGATGCGATCAGCACGGCCTTTGGCACGTGGCATGATGCGCTTCAGCGAACGCCCTTCGTTGACGAAAACGGTGCTGACTTTAAGGTCATCAACGTCTGCGCCTTCGTTATGCTCGGCGTTGGCTACGGCCGACTCCAGCACTTTCTTCATGATCTCGGCGGCTTTCTTACTGCTGAAAGCCAACAAGTTGAGCGCTTCGCCCACCTTCTTCCCGCGGATCTGGTCGGCGACCAAGCGGGCTTTCTGGGCGGAGATTCGAGCGCCCGACAACTTAGCGGCTACTTCCATTTCCTAACCCCTTAACGCTTGGCTTTCTTGTCAGCCACGTGCCCACGATAAGTGCGGGTACCGGCGAACTCGCCCAGTTTGTGGCCGACCATGTCTTCGTTCACGAGAACTGGAACATGTTGACGACCGTTGTGTACTGCGATGGTCAGACCGACCATTTGTGGCAGGATCATCGAACGGCGCGACCAGGTTTTAACTGGTTTGCGATCGTTCTTTTCCGCCGCCACTTCGATCTTCTTCAGTAGGTGAAGATCGATAAAAGGACCTTTTTTCAGAGAACGTGGCACTGTCGTATCCCTCTATTTACTTGCGACGACGGACGATCATTTTGTCGGTACGCTTATTACCACGAGTCTTCGCGCCCTTAGTCGGGAAGCCCCATGGCGATACCGGATGACGACCACCAGAGGTACGACCTTCACCACCACCATGTGGGTGGTCAACCGGGTTCATGGCAACACCACGAACGGTTGGGCGAACGCCACGCCAGCGTTTGGCACCAGCTTTACCCAGCGAACGCAGGCTGTGCTCGGAGTTCGAGACTTCGCCCAGGGTCGCACGGCATTCAGCCAGCACTTTACGCATCTCACCAGAACGCAGACGCAGGGTCACATAGACACCTTCACGAGCGATCAGCTGAGCCGAAGCACCAGCAGAACGAGCGATTTGCGCGCCTTTACCTGGCTTCAATTCGATGCCGTGTACGGTACTACCAACTGGAATGCTGCGCAGTTGCAACTGGTTGCCCGGCTTGATCGGAGCCAAAGCACCCGAAATCAGCTGATCACCAGCGTTCACGCCTTTAGGGGCGATGATGTAACGGCGTTCGCCGTCTGCGTACAACATAAGAGCAATGTGAGCAGTACGGTTTGGATCGTATTCGATACGCTCGACAGTGGCTGGAATGCCATCTTTGTCGTTGCGACGGAAATCGACCAGACGATAATGCTGCTTATGGCCACCACCGATGTGACGAGTGGTAATACGACCATTGTTGTTACGACCACCAGACTTCGATTTCTTCTCGAGCAGCGGTGCGTGAGGAGCGCCTTTATGCAGCTCCTGGTTGACCACCTTGACCACATGACGGCGGCCAGGGGAAGTCGGTTTGCATTTAACGATTGCCATGATGCACCCCTTCCTTACTCAGCACTGCTGCTGAAATCGAGATCTTGGCCTGGCTGAAGGGAGATAACTGCCTTCTTCCAGTCATTACGCTTGCCCAGACCGCGAGCAGTACGCTTGCTCTTACCCAGAACATTCAGGGTAGTAACACGCTCTACTTTCACGCTGAACAGGCTTTCGACGGCCTTCTTGATTTCCAGCTTGGTTGCATCAGTAGCAACCTTGAAAACGAACTGACCTTTCTTGTCTGCCAGAACCGTAGCCTTCTCGGAAACGTGCGGGCCAAGCAGAACTTTAAATACGCGTTCCTGGTTCATCCCAGCAGCTCCTCGAATTTCTTCACGGCCGACACGGTGATCAACACCTTGTCGTATGCGATCAGACTAACTGGATCGGAACCTTGCACATCACGTACATCTACGTGCGGCAGGTTGCGAGCAGCCAGGTACAGGTTCTGATCAACAGCGTCCGACACGATCAGAACGTCGGTCAGGCTCATGTTGTTCAGCTTGCCCAGCAGGTCTTTGGTTTTCGGAGTTTCAACTGCGAAATCCTGAACCACGACCAGACGATCAGTACGCACCAGCTCAGCAAGGATGGAACGCATTGCTGCGCGGTACATCTTCTTGTTCAGCTTCTGGGAGTGATCCTGAGGACGAGCTGCGAAAGTGGTACCGCCGCCACGCCAGATTGGGCTACGGATAGTACCGGCACGAGCACGGCCAGTACCTTTCTGACGCCATGGGCGCTTACCGCCACCACGAACGTCGGAACGGGTCTTTTGCTGCTTGCTACCTTGACGGCCGCCGGCCATGTAGGCCACGACTGCTTGGTGAACCAGCGTCTCGTTGAATTCGCCGCCAAATGTCAGTTCGGAAACTTCGATCGCTTGAGCGTCATTTACATTTAATTGCATGTCAGCTTCCCCTTAACCGCGAGCCTTGGCTGCTGGACGTACAACCAAGTTGCCGCCAGTAGCGCCAGGAACAGCGCCCTTGACCAACAACAGATTGCGTTCAGCGTCCACGCGCACTACTTCGAGGGACTGCACGGTCACGCGCTCAGCGCCCATATGACCGGACATTTTTTTGCCCTTGAATACACGACCAGGAGTCTGGCACTGGCCGATAGAGCCTGGAACGCGGTGGGACACGGAGTTACCGTGGGTATTATCTTGCCCGCGGAAGTTCCAACGCTTGATCGTACCCTGGAAGCCTTTACCTTTGGACTGACCGGTTACATCAACCAGTTGACCAGCGGCGAAGATTTCAGCGTTGATCAGATCGCCGGCCTGGTACTCGCCTTCTTCAAGACGGAATTCCATTACGGTACGACCAGCGGCAACGTTCGCTTTAGCGAAGTGGCCAGCCTGAGCAGCTGTAACACGCGAAGCACGACGCTCGCCTACAGTGACTTGCACTGCACGATAGCCATCGGTCTCTTCAGTTTTGAACTGGGTGACGCGATTCGGCTCGATCTCAATGACCGTGACCGGAATGGAGACACCTTCTTCGGTGAAAATACGGGTCATACCGCATTTACGACCGACTACACCAATAGTCATGTTGTAAACCTCATGAGTGTACGGGGCTTTCACCCGCTATGGCCGCCCATTTCAGAGCGTTACACGACTAAGACCGAGTCTTAGCCGAGGCTGATCTGCACTTCCACACCGGCCGCAAGATCAAGCTTCATAAGAGCATCAACGGTTTTATCCGTTGGCTGGACGATGTCCAGAACGCGCTTATGAGTACGGATCTCGTACTGGTCACGCGCGTCTTTGTTGACGTGCGGGGAGACCAGAACGGTGAACCGCTCTTTACGGGTAGGCAGTGGAATTGGACCACGCACTTGAGCACCAGTACGTTTCGCGGTTTCCACGATTTCCTGGGTGGATTGGTCGATCAGGCGATGGTCAAAAGCCTTCAACCTGATACGGATTTGCTGATTTTGCATTGGATTTCAGACTCCGGCTGCTATTCCCACCGGGCGCAATACGCCCGTTAAAAGGAGGCGCAATTCTATAGACGCCCCAGATAGGTGTCAACCCAATAAAAAAGCCCCCGCTAAGCGGGGGCTTTTTCAACTCATCAAAGCTTACTCAAAAAGAGCTTACTCGATGATTTTGGCTACGACGCCAGCGCCGACGGTACGACCGCCTTCACGGATAGCGAAACGCAGACCGTCTTCCATTGCGATGGTTTTGATCAGGGTAACAGTCATCTGAATGTTGTCACCTGGCATTACCATTTCAACGCCTTCTGGCAGCTCGCAGTTACCAGTCACGTCAGTAGTACGGAAGTAGAACTGTGGACGGTAGCCTTTGAAGAACGGAGTATGACGACCGCCTTCTTCCTTGCTCAGAACGTAAACTTCTGCGGTGAACTTGGTGTGCGGCTTAACCGAACCCGGCTTAACCAGAACCTGGCCACGCTCAACGTCGTCACGCTTGGTACCACGCAGCAGAACGCCGCAGTTCTCGCCAGCACGACCTTCGTCGAGCAGCTTGCGGAACATTTCAACACCGGTGCAGGTGGTGACGGTGGTGTCACGCAGACCAACGATTTCCAGTGGATCTTGAACGCGAACGATACCGCGCTCGATACGACCAGTCACAACAGTACCACGACCCGAGATCGAGAATACGTCTTCGATTGGCATCAGGAACGGCTTGTCGGTCAGACGAACTGGCTCTGGGATGTAGCTGTCCAGAGTTTCAACCAGTTTACGAACGGCAGTGGTGCCCATTTCGTTTTCGTCGTTGCCTTCCAGAGCCATACGAGCAGAACCGATGATGATCGGAGTGTCGTCACCTGGGAAGTCGTAAGTGCTGAGCAGGTCGCGAACTTCCATCTCAACCAGTTCCAGCAGCTCTGCGTCGTCTACCAGGTCAGCCTTGTTCAGGAAAACCACGATGTACGGAACGCCTACCTGACGGGACAGCAGGATGTGCTCACGGGTTTGTGGCATCGGACCATCAGCGGCCGAGCAAACCAGGATAGCGCCGTCCATCTGAGCAGCACCGGTGATCATGTTCTTCACATAGTCAGCGTGACCTGGGCAGTCAACGTGAGCGTAGTGACGGATCAGCGAGTTGTATTCAACGTGCGCGGTGTTGATGGTGATACCACGAGCTTTCTCTTCTGGTGCGCTGTCGATCTTGTCGAAGTCAACACGAGCCGAACCGAAAACTTCGGAGCAGACGCGAGTCAGAGCAGCAGTCAGAGTGGTTTTACCGTGGTCAACGTGACCGATGGTGCCAACGTTGACGTGCGGAAGGGAACGATCAAATTTTTCTTTAGCCACGACAATTAACTCCTAGCCTAAAGGACTGAATCAGCCTTGTTTTTTGGTTACAGTTTCGACGATGTGCGACGGAGCTGTATTGTATTTTTTGAATTCCATAGAGTAGCTTGCGCGACCTTGGGACATGGAACGAACGTCGGTCGCATAACCGAACATCTCGCCCAACGGAACCTCGGCACGAATTACTTTACCGGAAACCGTATCTTCCATACCCAGGATCATGCCGCGACGACGGTTAAGGTCGCCCATCACGTCACCCATATAGTCTTCAGGTGTAACAACCTCTACAGCCATGATCGGCTCAAGCAACTCACCACCGCCCTTCTGGGCCAGTTGCTTGGTCGCCATGGAAGCAGCCACCTTAAACGCCATCTCGTTCGAGTCGACGTCATGGTAGGAACCATCAAACACGGTAGCCTTCAGGCCGATCAGCGGATAGCCGGCAACAACGCCGTTCTTCATCTGCTCTTCGATACCCTTCTGGATAGCCGGGATGTATTCCTTAGGAACCACACCACCCACTACTTCGTTCAGGAATTGCAGACCTTCCTGACCTTCGTCAGCAGGAGCAAAGCGAATCCAGCAATGACCGAACTGGCCACGACCGCCGGACTGACGAACGAACTTGCCTTCAATTTCGCAGCTCTTCGTGATGCGCTCACGGTACGAAACTTGAGGCTTACCGATGTTGGCTTCGACGTTGAACTCACGGCGCATCCGGTCAACCAGGATGTCCAGGTGCAACTCGCCCATGCCGGAGATGATCGTTTGACCAGTCTCTTCATCAGTCTTGACGCGGAAAGACGGGTCTTCCTGAGCAAGTTTGCCCAGAGCGATACCCATTTTTTCCTGGTCGTCCTTGGTCTTAGGCTCTACGGCAACCGAAATAACCGGCTCCGGGAAGTCCATGCGAACCAGGATGATTGGCTTATCAGCGTTGCACAAAGTCTCACCAGTGGTGACGTCCTTCATGCCGATCAAGGCCGCGATGTCACCAGCGCGAACTTCCTTGATCTCTTCGCGGGCGTTTGCGTGCATTTGCACCATACGACCCACACGCTCTTTCTTGCCTTTAACCGAGTTGATCACGCCGTCGCCGGAGGCCAACACGCCCGAGTAAACTCGAACAAAGGTCAAGGTACCCACGAATGGGTCGGTAGCGATCTTGAACGCCAGAGCCGAGAACGGCTCGCTGTCGTCTGCGTGACGCTCCATTTCCTTGGTCTCGTCATCCGGGTCAGTACCCTTGATGGCAGGAATGTCGGTAGGAGCAGGCAGGTAGTCGATAACGGCGTCGAGAACCAGGGGAACACCCTTGTTCTTGAAGGAAGAACCGCAAACAGCCAGAACGATCTCGCCAGCAATAGTACGCTGACGCAGAGCGGCCTTGATTTCCGCGTTGGTGAGTTCTTCACCTTCGAGGTACTTGTTCATCAGCTCTTCGCTGGCTTCGGCCGCAGCTTCAATCATGTTGCTGCGCCACTCGTCAGCCAATTCCTGCAATTCAGCAGGGATAGGCTCGCGACGTGGAGTCATGCCTTTGTCAGCGTCATTCCAGTAAACAGCTTCCATGGACATCAGATCGATCTGACCCTGGAAGTTGTCTTCGGAACCGATAGCCAACTGAATTGGCACCGGAGTGTGACCCAGACGCTGCTTGATCTGACCGATCACGCGCAGGAAGTTTGCACCAGCACGGTCCATCTTGTTTACGTAAACAAGACGTGGAACGCCGTACTTGTTGGCCTGACGCCATACGGTTTCCGACTGAGGCTCAACACCCGAGGTACCGCAGAACACAACGACCGCGCCGTCGAGAACACGCAGGGAACGTTCAACTTCAATAGTGAAGTCAACGTGGCCCGGGGTGTCGATGACGTTGAAGCGATACTGATCTTTGTGCTGCTTCTCGGAACCCTGCCAGAAGGCGGTAATAGCAGCAGAAGTAATGGTAATACCACGCTCCTGCTCCTGCACCATCCAGTCTGTGGTCGCGGCGCCGTCATGCACCTCGCCCATTTTGTGACTTTTGCCAGTGTAAAAAAGGACGCGCTCGGTGGTGGTGGTTTTACCAGCATCCACGTGAGCAACGATACCAATGTTACGGTAGCGATTAATCGGTGTAGTACGAGCCATAAAGCCCTCGCAAAATTAGTGACGCTAAAATTAGAAGCGGTAGTGCGAGAAAGCCTTGTTGGCTTCAGCCATACGGTGCACGTCTTCACGCTTCTTAACTGCAGCACCTTTGCCTTCAGCAGCGTCCAACAGTTCACCAGCCAAACGCAGAGCCATAGACTTCTCGCCGCGCTTACGGGCGAAGTCTACCAACCAGCGCATTGCCAGAGCGTTACGACGGGACGGACGAACTTCGACCGGAACCTGGTAAGTAGCACCGCCTACACGGCGCGACTTTACTTCGACCAGCGGAGCGATGGCGTCGAGAGCTTTCTCGAAGATTTCCAGGGGGTCGCTGTTCTTGCGTTCTTTAACCTTCTCCAGCGCGCCATAAACGATACGCTCGGCAACGGCTTTTTTACCGCTTTCCATCACGTGGTTCATGAACTTGGCCAGGATTTGGCTTCCGTATTTTGGATCGTCAAGCACTTCGCGCTTGGCTGCTACGCGTCTTCTTGGCATGGATAAGCCCTCAAACGGTCTTCAGGTTCGCTCGGAATCGGTGCCCTTTCGGGACGCCTCCGACCTTACTCTTATCGACTCAGAAAAATAGATGATTCAGTTTTTACAAAAAGCCACTACTACTTAGGCTTCTTGGTACCGTACTTCGAACGACCTTGGTTACGACCTTTAACGCCGGAAGTATCCAAAGAGCCGCGAACGGTGTGGTAACGAACACCTGGCAAGTCTTTTACACGACCGCCGCGGATCAGTACCACGCTGTGCTCTTGCAGGTTGTGGCCTTCACCGCCGATGTACGAGGAAACCTCGAAACCGTTGGTCAGACGCACACGGCATACTTTACGCAGTGCCGAGTTAGGTTTTTTCGGCGTGGTGGTATACACACGGGTGCATACGCCACGACGTTGCGGGCAGTTCTGCAGCGCAGGCACGTCGGATTTCTCGACGATACGCTTACGCGGCTGACGTACCAGCTGGTTGATAGTTGCCATCTACTAGCTCCACTGTTGTCTTGCGACGCTATTGTCTTGCAAGAAAAGCAAAATGGCAGGAACGAATTCCCGCCAAATTTAGGGGTACAAGAGTCTAAAGAGGATCTTGCCCCCAGTCAAGACAAGGCCCCGACCTTCCCGTTTATCCAACCTCGACAAAATGTCTTGATTCGATGAACGGAACGATCAGGGCCTTGGCTCATTTATCGCAGAACTCAGTTACCGCTCGAGTTCAGCGCTTCGGTCAGTGCAGCTTCCACTTCACTGGCGCTTACGCGCAACGGTTTGTCAGCATCACGACGGCGTTTACGCTCGCTGTGATAAGCCAGACCGGTACCAGCCGGGATCAGACGACCCACGACCACGTTTTCTTTCAGGCCGCGCAGGTAATCGCGCTTGCCGGTTACCGCCGCTTCGGTCAGTACGCGAGTGGTTTCCTGGAAGGAAGCCGCCGAGATGAACGATTCGGTGGACAACGACGCCTTGGTGATACCCAGCAGCACGCGAGTGAACTTGGAAACGAATTTCTCGTCGTTCGCCAGGCGCTCGTTCTCTACCAATACGTGAGTCAATTCCATCTGGTCGCCCTTGATGAAACTGGAATCGCCGGATTCAGCGATTTCAACTTTACGCAACATCTGACGCAGGATGGTCTCGATGTGCTTGTCGTTGATCTTCACGCCTTGCAGACGGTAAACGTCCTGGATCTCGTTCACGATGTACTTGGCCAGCGCACTTACACCCAGCAGACGCAGGATGTCGTGTGGATCGCTCGGGCCGTCGGAGATAACTTCGCCGCGGTTTACCTGTTCGCCTTCGAAGACGTTCAGGTGACGCCACTTCGGAATCAGCTCTTCGTACGGATCGCTACCGTCGTTCGGAGTGATGACCAGACGGCGCTTGCCTTTGGTCTCTTTACCGAACGCGATGGTGCCGCTGACTTCAGCCAGAATCGAGGCTTCTTTCGGACGACGGGCTTCGAACAAGTCGGCAACACGCGGCAGACCACCGGTGATGTCACGGGTCTTCGAAGTCTCTTGCGGAATACGAGCGATAACATCACCGATCGCGATTTTCGCACCGTCCGCAACACCGACCAGGGCGTTGGCTGGCAGGAAGTACTGAGCGATAACGTCAGTGCCTGGCAGCAACAGATCCTTGCCGTTGTCATCAACCATCTTCACAGCAGGACGGATATCTTTACCGGCAGCTGGACGGTCTTTGGCGTCGAGAACTTCAATGTTGGTCATACCGGTCAATTCGTCAGTCTGACGCTTGATCGTGATGCCTTCTTCCATGCCCACGTAGGTCACGGTACCTTTCATTTCGGTAACGATTGGGTGAGTGTGCGGATCCCACTTGGCCACGATTGCGCCAGCGTCGACCTTGTCACCTTCTTTAACCGAAATCACAGCACCGTACGGCAGCTTGTAACGCTCGCGCTCACGACCGAAGTCATCAGCGATTGCCAGCTCACCGGAACGGGACACAGCAACCAGGCAACCATCCACTCGCTCAACGTGCTTCAGGTTGTGCAGACGGACGGTACCGCCATTCTTCACCTGAACGCTGTCAGCTGCGGAGGTCCGGCTTGCCGCACCACCGATGTGGAACGTACGCATGGTCAGCTGGGTACCCGGCTCACCGATGGACTGGGCAGCGATAACGCCGACCGCTTCACCGATGTTCACCTGGTGACCACGAGCCAAGTCACGGCCGTAGCACTTGGCGCAAATGCCGTAGCGGGTTTCGCAGCTGATCGGCGAACGCACGATCACTTCGTCGATGCTGTTCAGCTCGATGAACTCGACCCACTTCTCGTCTACCAGAGTGCCGGCAGGAACGATAACTTCCTCGGTACCTGGCTTGAATACGTCACGGGCAATGACACGACCCAATACGCGCTCACCCAACGGCTCAACAACGTCACCGCCTTCAATGTGCGGAGTCATTACCAGGCCATGTTCGGTGCCGCAATCGATCTCGGTCACAACCAGATCCTGCGCCACGTCTACCAGACGACGAGTCAGGTAACCGGAGTTCGCAGTTTTCAACGCGGTATCCGCCAAACCTTTACGAGCACCGTGAGTCGAGATGAAGTACTGAAGTACGCTCAAACCTTCACGGAAGTTCGCAGTAATCGGCGTTTCGATGATGGAACCGTCCGGCTTGGCCATCAGGCCACGCATACCGGCGAGCTGACGGATCTGAGCAGCAGAACCCCGTGCGCCCGAGTCGGCCATCATGTACATCGAGTTGAAGGACTCTTGGTCGACTTCGACGCCATGACGGTCGATGACTTTCTCTTTCGAGAGGTTGGCCATCATCGCCTTGGAAACTTCGTCGTTCGCCTTGGACCAAAGGTCGATCACTTTGTTGTACTTCTCGCCCTGGGTTACCAGGCCGGAGGCGTACTGACTTTCGATCTCTTTCACTTCGTCGGTAGCAGCACCGATGATGCGGGCTTTTTCATCCGGGATAACGAAGTCGTTAACACCGATGGAAACGCCGGAAATAGTCGAATAGGCAAAACCGGTGTACATCAACTGGTCAGCGAAGATTACGGTCTCTTTCAAACCAACCACGCGGTAGCACTGGTTGATCAGCTTGGAGATCGCCTTTTTCTTCATCGGCAGGTTGACGACGTCGTACGACAGACCTTTTGGTACAACCTGGAACAACAGCGCACGGCCGACAGTGGTGTCGACGATACGAGTGTTGGTCACGCTGCCGCCATCACGGTCATTGACGGTTTCGTTGATCCGCACTTTGACTTTTGCGTGCAGCGCGGCTTCGCCGGCACGGAACACACGGTCAACTTCCTGCAGATCCGCGAACACACGACCTTCGCCCTTGGCGTTGATCGCTTCACGAGTCATGTAGTACAGACCCAATACAACGTCCTGCGACGGAACGATGATTGGCTCACCGTTGGCTGGCGACAGAATGTTGTTGGTCGACATCATCAACGCACGCGCTTCCAACTGGGCTTCCAGTGTCAGCGGTACGTGCACGGCCATTTGGTCGCCGTCGAAGTCGGCGTTGTACGCAGCACAGACCAGAGGGTGCAGCTGGATAGCCTTACCTTCGATCAGTACTGGTTCAAACGCCTGGATACCCAGACGGTGAAGGGTCGGCGCACGGTTGAGAAGCACTGGGTGTTCGCGGATAACTTCAGCGAGAACGTCCCAAACTTCCGGCAACTCGCGCTCAACCATCTTCTTCGCAGCTTTGATGGTGGTAGCGAGACCACGCATTTCCAGCTTGCCGAAAATGAACGGCTTGAACAGCTCGAGAGCCATTTTCTTCGGCAGACCGCACTGGTGCAGACGCAGGGTCGGACCTACGGTAATTACCGAACGACCCGAGTAGTCAACACGCTTACCGAGCAAGTTCTGACGGAAACGACCTTGCTTACCCTTGATCATGTCAGCCAAGGATTTCAGAGGACGCTTGTTGGAACCGGTGATAGCGCGACCACGACGACCGTTGTCGAGCAGTGCATCGACGGCTTCCTGCAACATACGCTTTTCGTTGCGCACGATGATGTCCGGAGCGGACAGATCGAGCAGACGCTTCAAGCGGTTGTTACGGTTGATCACTCGACGATACAGATCGTTGAGGTCGGAAGTCGCGAAGCGACCGCCATCCAGCGGGACCAGTGGACGCAGATCTGGCGGCAGAACCGGCAGAACGGTCAGCACCATCCATTCTGGAAGGTTGCCGGAACCCTGGAAGGCTTCCATCAACTTCAGACGCTTGGACAGCTTCTTGATTTTGGTTTCGGAGTTGGTTTGCGGAATTTCTTCACGCAGACGGCCAATCTCGTGTTCCAGGTCGATAGCGTGCAGCAGTTCGCGGACAGCTTCGGCACCCATGCGGGCATCGAAATCGTCGCCGAACTCTTCCAGCGCTTCGAAGTACTGCTCATCGTTCAGCAGCTGACCTTTTTCAAGGGTGGTCATGCCTGGATCGATAACGACATAGCTCTCGAAATAGAGAACGCGTTCGATATCACGCAGGGTCATGTCCATCAGCAAGCCGATACGCGACGGCAGCGATTTCAGGAACCAGATGTGGGCAACTGGCGAGGCCAGTTCGATGTGCGCCATGCGCTCACGACGAACTTTAGCCAGCGCGACTTCAACGCCGCACTTCTCGCAGATCACACCACGGTGCTTCAAGCGCTTGTACTTACCGCACAGGCACTCGTAATCCTTTACCGGGCCAAAGATCTTGGCGCAGAACAGGCCGTCACGCTCAGGTTTGAACGTACGGTAGTTGATGGTTTCCGGCTTTTTAACTTCACCGAACGACCACGAACGGATCATCTCAGGCGATGCCAATCCAATACGGATGGCGTCGAACTCTTCGACTTGACCCTGGTTTTTCAGCAAATTCAGTAGGTCTTTCAAGGCCTTTCCTCCTGGCGGAGCAGAGAGCGGGCAATCCTGCCCCGCTCTCGATTCGCGTCACGTGTTATTCGGTTTCCAGATCGATATCGATGCCGAGGGAACGAATTTCCTTGATCAACACGTTGAAGGACTCGGGCATGCCCGGCTCCATACGGTGATCGCCATCCACGATGTTTTTGTACATCTTGGTACGGCCGTTCACATCGTCCGACTTCACTGTGAGCATTTCTTGCAGAGTGTAAGCGGCACCGTATGCTTCCAGTGCCCAGACCTCCATCTCCCCGAAACGCTGACCACCGAACTGTGCCTTACCACCCAGCGGCTGCTGGGTAACCAGGCTGTACGAACCGGTAGAACGAGCGTGCATCTTGTCGTCTACCAAGTGGTTCAGCTTCAGCATGTACATGTAGCCAACAGTAACCGGGCGCTCGAACTTGTTGCCGGTACGGCCGTCGGTCAGCTGCATCTGGCCGCTTTCTGGCAGGTCTGCCAGTTTCAGCATGGCCTTGATTTCGCTTTCCTTGGCGCCGTCGAACACTGGAGTGGCCATTGGAACGCCGCCACGCAGGTTCTTCGCCAGATCCAGGATTTCCTGATCGGAGAAGCTATCCAGATCTTCGTTGCGACCGCCGATCTCGTTGTAGATCTCGTGCAGGAACTTGCGAAGCTCGGCGACTTTGCGCTGCTCTTCGATCATCCGGTTGATCTTCTCGCCCAGACCTTTAGCCGCGAGGCCCAGGTGGGTTTCAAGGATCTGACCAACGTTCATACGCGAAGGTACGCCCAACGGGTTGAGGACGACGTCGACCGGGGTGCCATTGGCATCGTGCGGCATGTCTTCAACCGGCATGATCACGGAGACCACACCTTTGTTACCGTGACGACCGGCCATCTTGTCGCCCGGCTGGATGCGGCGACGGATTGCCAGGTAAACCTTGACGATTTTCAGCACACCTGGAGCCAGGTCATCGCCCTGCTGCAGTTTGCGCTTCTTGTCTTCGAACTTGTCGTCCAGCAGACGGCGGCGATCAACGATGTAGGCCTGAGCCTTCTCGAGCTGCTCGTTCAGAGCATCTTCAGCCATGCGCAGTTTGAACCACTGACCATGCTCAAGACCGTCGAGAACTTCGTCGGTGATGTCCTGACCTTTCTTCAGACCGGCGCCGCCTTCGGCTTTATGGCCGACCAGAGCGGAACGCAGACGTTCGAAAGTGGCGCCTTCAACGATACGGAACTCTTCGTTCAGGTCCTTGCGGATCTCGTCGAGCTGAGTCTTCTCGATCGACAGTGCACGAGCATCACGCTCAACGCCGTCGCGGGTGAAGACCTGTACGTCGATGACAGTACCCTTGGTACCGGTAGGTACACGCAGGGAGGTGTCTTTAACGTCGCTGGCTTTTTCACCGAAGATGGCACGCAGCAGCTTCTCTTCCGGAGTCAGTTGAGTCTCGCCTTTCGGAGTGACCTTACCGACCAGAATGTCGCCTGCGCCAACTTCAGCACCTACGTAAACGATACCGGCTTCGTCCAGTTTGTTCAGTGCAGCTTCACCCACGTTAGGGATGTCTGCAGTGATTTCCTCAGGCCCAAGCTTGGTGTCACGTGCCACACAGGTCAGTTCCTGAATGTGGATCGTGGTGAAGCGATCTTCCTGAACAACACGCTCGGACAGGCAGATGGAGTCTTCGAAGTTGAAGCCGTTCCATGCCATGAACGCGATGCGCATGTTCTGACCCAGAGCCAGCTCACCCATGTCGGTGGACGGGCCGTCGGCCATGATGTCGCTGCGCTGGACCCGATCACCTTTACGCACCAGCGGACGCTGGTTGATGCAGGTGTTCTGGTTAGAGCGGGTGTATTTGGTCAGGTTGTAGATGTCGACACCAGCTTCGCCGGTTTCAACTTCGTCATCAGCAACACGAACCACGATACGGCTGGCGTCCACGGAATCGATAACACCGCCACGACGAGCCACGACGCAAACGCCGGAGTCACGAGCTACGTTACGCTCCATGCCGGTACCGACCAGCGGCTTGTCAGCACGCAGAGTTGGTACAGCTTGACGCTGCATGTTCGAACCCATCAACGCACGGTTGGCGTCGTCGTGCTCGAGGAACGGGATCAGCGACGCTGCAACCGAAACTACCTGCTTCGGCGATACGTCCATCAAGGTGACGTCTTCCGGCGCCTTGACGGTGAACTCGTTCAAGTGACGAACAGCTACCAGCTCGTCGATCAGGACTTTCTTGTCGTTCATCGTGGCCGAAGCCTGAGCGATCACATGATCAGCTTCTTCGATGGCGGACAGGAAAACGATCTCGTCGGTGACCAGAGCGTCTTTCACCACACGGTACGGGCTCTCAAGGAAGCCGTACTGGTTGGTGCGCGCATAGGCGGCCAGGGAGTTGATCAGACCGATGTTCGGACCTTCCGGCGTTTCGATCGGGCATACACGACCGTAGTGAGTCGGGTGTACGTCACGAACTTCAAAGCCGGCACGCTCACGAGTCAAACCGCCAGGGCCGAGTGCAGACACACGACGCTTGTGGGTGATCTCGGACAGCGGGTTGTTCTGGTCCATGAACTGGGACAGCTGGCTGGAACCGAAGAACTCTTTCACCGCCGCAGCCACTGGCTTGGCGTTGATCAGGTCTTGCGGCATCAGGCCTTCGCTTTCAGCCATCGACAGACGCTCTTTGACCGCACGCTCAACACGTACCAGGCCAACGCGGAACTGGTTCTCGGCCATTTCGCCTACGCAGCGAACACGACGGTTACCCAGGTGGTCGATGTCATCGACGATGCCTTTACCGTTACGGATGTCGACCAGAGTCTTCAGAACCGCGACGATGTCTTCTTTGCACAACACGCCCGAACCTTCGATCTCGGTACGACCGATACGACGGTTGAACTTCATCCGGCCGACCGCAGACAGGTCATAGCGCTCAGGGCTGAAGAACAGGTTGTTGAACAGAGTCTCGGCAGCGTCTTTGGTTGGCGGCTCGCCTGGACGCATCATGCGATAGATCTCGACCAGCGCTTCCAATTGGTTGCTGGTGGAGTCGATCTTCAAGGTGTCGGAGACGAACGGACCGCAGTCGATATCGTTGGTGTACAGAGTTTCGATGCGGACAACCTGAGCCTTGGCGATTTTCGCCAGGATCTCGGTGTTCAGCTCGGTGTTGCACTCTGCCAGGATTTCGCCGGTTGCCGGATGCACGATGACCTTGGCGGTAGTGCGACCCAGGACGTAGTCCAGAGGCACTTGCAGCTCTTTGATCCCGGCTTTTTCCAGCTGGTTGATGTGGCGAGCGGTGATACGACGACCCTGCTCGACAATAACCTTGCCTTTGTCATCCAGGATATCCAGGACAGCAATTTCACCACGCAGGCGCTGAGGCACCAGTTCCAGGCTGAGGTTTTCACCTTGCACGTGGAAGACGTTGGTGGTGTAGAACGCGTCGAGCACTTCTTCAGTGGTATAGCCGAGCGCGCGCAGCAGTACCGATGCAGGCAGCTTGCGACGACGGTCGATACGCACGAACACGCAGTCTTTCGGATCGAACTCGAAGTCCAACCACGAACCGCGGTAAGGAATGATGCGCGCGGAGTACAGCAGTTTGCCGGAGCTGTGCGTCTTGCCACGGTCGTGGTCGAAGAACACGCCCGGGGAACGGTGCAGCTGGGAAACGATTACACGCTCGGTACCGTTGATTACGAAGGTACCGTTCTCAGTCATCAGGGGGATTTCACCCATGTAGACTTCTTGCTCTTTGATGTCCTTGATCGCTTTGTTCGACGATTCTTTGTCGAAAATGATCAGGCGCACTTTTACCCGCAAAGGTACGGCGTAAGTTACACCGCGCAATACGCATTCTTTGACATCAAATGCCGGTTCGCCCAGGCGATAACCGACGTACTCCAGCGCAGCATTGCCGGAGTAGCTGATGATCGGGAAAACGGATTTGAAGGCCGCATGCAGGCCCACGTCGCGGAACTGATCTTTAGTCGCTCCCGCTTGCAAGAATTCACGATACGAATCCAGCTGGATGGCCAGGAGGTACGGCACATCCATGACGTCCGGCAACTTGCTAAAGTCCTTGCGGATACGTTTTTTCTCAGTATATGAGTAAGCCATCAGCGTTCCCCAGCTTGGTCACCTGCTTGTTTGGCCCCTCCCGACGGGAGCAGCCAGAAAATCGTGCAAACCCCATGGTTTGCGCCACCGCATCGGGTGGTTACAACTCGTTATCAGCACCGACCCAGTCGGCTGCCAATAACGGAAAAAGGCCGGTGGCAAGAGCCACCAGCCATCAGCCTTTCGCTTAACGCTCGGGCTGGAGGAGCAAAGTCGATGCTTACTTCAGCTCGACTTTAGCGCCTGCTTCTTCCAGTACTGCTTTGGCTTTGTCAGCTGCGTCTTTGGCAACAGCTTCCAGAACCATGGCAGGAGCGCCGTCAACTACAGCCTTGGCTTCTTTCAGGCCCAGACCGGTCAGTTCACGTACAGCCTTGATCACGTTAACTTTCTTCTCGCCAGCTTCGGTCAGCATGACGTTGAATTCAGTTTGCTCTTCAACAACAGCGGCAGCAGCAGCTGGACCAGCCGATGCAGCAGCAGCGGTAACGCCGAATTTTTCTTCGAAAGCTTTGATCAGCTCAACAACTTCCATTACGGACATGTTGCCAACTGCTTCAAGGATATCGTTCTGAGAGATAGACATGAATCTAATTCCTGATATTGGGGACGGCCTACGCGACCATCGAAATAAACAAAAAACGCGAGAAGGAGACGAGCCTTAGGCTGCGGCAGCTTCTTTTTGGTCGCGAACTGCCGCCAGAGTACGAGCCAACTTGCTGGTAGCGCCTTGAATCACGCTCATCAGCTGAGAAATAGCTTCGTTACGGGTCGGCAGGGTTGCCAGTACGTCGATCTGATTAGCTGCGAGGAACTTGCCCTCGAACGCAGCTGCCTTGATCTCGAACTTATCCTGACCTTTTGCGAACTCTTTGAAGATACGAGCAGCAGCGCCCGGATGTTCTTTGGAGAATGCAATCAAGGTAGGGCCGGTGAACACGTCGTTGAGAACACTGTATTCAGTGTCGGCAACGGCGCGCTTGAGCAGGGTGTTACGTACAACACGTACGTAAACGCCAGCTTCACGAGCCTCTTTACGGAGTCCGGTCATTGCGCCTACTGTTACGCCACGGGCATCAGCCACGACAGCGGACAGAGCGACTTTGGCAGCCTCGTTGACTTCAGCGACGATGGCCTTCTTGTCTTCGAGTTTAATTGCCACGGGTTTAACTCCTGCTTGTTACCGTTTCATCCGACCGGAGCCGGATGTCGTTTTGGTGTCTGATTCGGTAAGGAACCGGGAGCACCATCTGCGTAGGCTTGAGGTTTAAGACTTGCGTCGCCTACGGTCTTGGATAGCCCCCGCCAGGCAGGGACCCCAATCTTTCAATTGGCGCAATCGCTTACGCCAACCTGTGTCTTACGCGTCGAGCGAGCTTTGGTCGATGACCAGACCTGGGCCCATAGTGGTGCTCAGGGTAACGCGCTTGACGTAAATGCCTTTCGAGGAAGCTGGCTTGATACGCTTCAGATCAGCGATCAGGGCTTCAACGTTTTCCTTCAGCTTGACGGCGTCGAAGCCAATCTTGCCAACGGAAGTGTGGATGATGCCGTTTTTGTCGGTGCGATAACGAACCTGACCAGCCTTGGCGTTTTTAACCGCGGTAGCTACGTCTGGAGTTACGGTGCCGACTTTAGGGTTAGGCATCAGGCCACGTGGACCGAGGATCTGACCCAACTGACCTACAACGCGCATTGCATCCGGGGATGCGATAACTACGTCATAGTTCAGGTCGCCGCCTTTCATTTCGGCAGCCAGGTCGTCCATACCTACACGGTCAGCGCCGGCAGCCAGAGCGGCCTCAGCAGCTGGACCCTGGGTGAACACAGCAACGCGAACAGTCTTGCCAGTGCCGTGGGGCAGCACAGTAGCGCTACGAACGACCTGGTCGGATTTACGCGGGTCAACACCCAGGTTCACAGCAACGTCGAACGACTCGCTGAACTTGACAGTCGACAGCTCAGCCAGCAGAGAAGCAGCGTCTACAAAGTTGTAGGACTTGCCTGCTTCGATTTTGCCGGCGATAGCCTTTTGACGCTTAGTCAACTTAGCCATTACACACCCTCCACGTTAAGGCCCATGCTACGAGCAGAACCGGCGATGGTACGCACGGCTGCTTCCATATCAGCTGCAGTCAGATCCGCGTTTTTAACTTTCGCGATTTCTTCCAGCTGAGCACGAGTCACAGTGCCAACCTTAACGGTGTTCGGACGAGCGGAACCGCTAGTCAGACCAGCCGCCTTCTTCAGCAGAACCGAAGCAGGGGTGGATTTGGTTTCGAAAGTGAAGCTACGGTCGCTGTAGACAGTGATGATCACTGGAGTCGGCAGACCTGGCTCAATACCCTGAGTACGGGCGTTGAAAGCCTTGCAGAATTCCATGATGTTCACGCCGTGCTGACCCAGAGCAGGACCAACAGGTGGGCTTGGGTTAGCCTGAGCGGCCTTCACTTGCAGCTTGATGTAAGCGGTAATCTTCTTGGCCATGAGGCACTCCAATTACGGGTTCGAACGCCTCGAAAGGCTCCCCGGTTACTTGCGCGTTTATCCCAGTGACGACAAAACCCCACAGCCTGGGGCTGCGGGGTTGGGATGCTTGCTCAGCTAGACTTTTTCGACCTGGCTGAACTCTAGCTCTACCGGAGTAGAGCGACCGAAAATGAGCACTGCCACTTGGATCCGGCTCTTTTCGTAGTTAACTTCTTCAACCGTGCCGGTAAAGTCGGCAAACGGCCCGTCGTTGACACGCACCGACTCACCAGGCTCGAACAACGTCTTCGGCTTAGGCTTATCGCTACCATCAGCGACACGACGCAGAATCGCTTCTGCCTCTTTGTCTGTGATTGGTGCAGGCTTATCAGCGGTACCGCCGATGAAACCCATCACCCGAGGAGTATCCTTGACCAAGTGCCAAGTACCCTCGTTCATGTCCATCTGAACCAGCACATAACCTGGGAAGAACTTACGCTCGCTTTTGCGCTTCTGGCCATTACGCATTTCAACCACTTCTTCAGTGGGAACCAGAATTTCGCCAAAGCCATCTTCCATGCCAGCCAGCTTTACGCGCTCTACTAGCGAGCGCATGACATGCTTCTCGTAACCGGAGTAAGCATGCACAACGTACCAACGCTTAGCCACGGGACACCCTTAGCCGACAATCAAGGAAACAAGCCAGCCGAGCAGGGAATCAAGCCCCCACAACAGCAACGCCATAACCAACACAACAGCGACAACGATCAACGTGGTCTGCGTGGTTTCTTGGCGAGTTGGCCATACGACTTTACGAATCTCGGTGCGAGCTTCCTTAACCAGTACAAAGAAAGACTTGCCCTTGACTGTTTGCAGGCCTACGAAGGCAGCCACAGCGGCAATGACAAGCAATGCAAGTACGCGGTACAGGATCGGCGAAGCAGAGTAATACTGATTACCAACAACGCCAACAACCACCAAAGCGACTACTACTAGCCACTTGAGCAGATCGAAGCGAGAGCCTTGAGCTTCAGCTTTAGGAGTCATCTATGAAGATCCTGTGAAAAGAAAGCCAGACACACCAAGTGAATCTGGCAGGTCAGGAGGGAATCGAACCCCCAACCTACGGTTTTGGAGACCGTCGCTCTGCCAATTGAGCTACTGACCTAAAACAAAATCAGGCCGACCATTATGCCGACCCGAAAAAGACATTACAACACCTTACTCGACAGCCTCGACCTTAAGGCCAAAGCCACCCGCGCAACCAGCCAACAAAAAAAACAACAAGGCCTGATCGCAACCCTTAAAACAAAGGCAGATATTTTCATATCTGCCTTGTTATATGGAGCTCTTGAGCGGATTTGAACCGCTGACCTCACCCTTACCAAGGGTGTGCTCTACCAACTGAGCTACAAGAGCGTAACACTTTGCAGGACCTGCAAACTTGGAGCGGGTAGCGGGAATCGAACCCGCATCATCAGCTTGGAAGGCTGAGGTTCTACCACTAAACTATACCCGCGAGGCTTGCAGCTCTCGCTAAAAATGGTGGAGGGGGAAGGATTCGAACCTTCGAAGTCGTAGACGTCAGATTTACAGTCTGATCCCTTTGGCCGCTCGGGAACCCCTCCTAAGCGAGCCGGCATTCTATATCATGCCAGCCTTCTGTCAAGCATTTTCTCATTAAAAACCTGAGGTTAGCTGCGTTGACATCACTTCGTTGTGTTTGCTGTTAAAGGCGTTCACTGCGAAGCGGGCGCCATTCTATTCAAACTATTCAGCCGGTGCAACCCCCTCACACGGCATTATTTTATGTTTTAACTCATTGAATTCTCTAGAAAGGTTTTGCAGCTGAACCTCACCCAGCCAACGCCGGCTTTCAGGGGCGATCTGAACCCAATAACCCGCGAATTCAAGATGATCCTTTGGCAGGAGCTGATACTTGATTTCCATGCCATTCAAGCGCCGCTCAACTGCCTGAACCGCTTCTTGACGAACAAAACCACCCAAGTACAAACAGCTATTGTCCGGCAGAGCAGCCTTCCCCTTATCAAGGACCGGATCAGCCGCCTCGCTCAACAAGCGAATATCCTGCTGCCCTCCCCTATACAAACTGAGAGGAGTGACATCCTTCGCGCGCAGAGGAGCCTCTTGTTGGTGCCAGATGTAATAGAACACATTCAGAACAAGCAGCAGCAGAAACAACCAACGCATAAGAACCTCAGGACAAAGGACATGCCATAGCCAAACCCACAAATACCAGGTCCGGAACCACTCTAGCCTCTGGCACAATCTCAGAAACCAACCCGGCATCCCCACCGGTCAGAAACACGGAGAAATCCGCCCCCCAGTAGCTACGCGCAAGCTCCAGCTGGGTCAGAACAAAGCCTCTAAGCATCAACGAGCAGCCCCGCTCAACCGCTTCGACGGTTGTGCGACCTGGAACGAGACTCTCCATGGCGCGCTCAGCCGCCAGATCCCCATAACGAATTTTACGGGTATGGGTGCGCAATTGATTTCGCATCAATGGCATTCCCGGACAAATAAACCCCCCGAGATGCTCTCCATCACCAGCGACGAAATCTGCAGTGACAGCAGTACCAAAATCAAGCACCAGGCATGCACCCGACGCTAATTGGAACCCCCCAAGCATCGCCAGCCAGCGGTCGAGCCCCAGGCGCTCGAACTCCTCATAGCCATTGCGAACCCCCGACATTTCGCGAGCGGGCGCAGCGCAAACTACTGACACTCCAAAAGTATCGGTCAGCAGAGTAATCAATGCACCGGTCTCTTCTGCCGTTCGGACACTGACCAATCGGCAAAACTTGAGGGCGAGCCCCTTGAGCGCGCTCAAGCTCTCCAGCAATGCAAGATTGGAGTCGACGACGCCCTCGCCAACCGTCTGGCGAGCATCAGCTTCAAGCACTCGCCACTTGATAAAACTGTTTCCGCAGTCGAGCTCAAGAATCATCACGCAACCTCAAGCTGAGCTCACCACCACTAAAGACTTTTTCCACACCGCCCACCTTCAAGCGAAGAGCACCCTGACTATCAATACCCAGTACCTCGCCATCTATATGGTTAACTCCGGCGATCAACGACACCGCCCGGCCCTGCCACAGATGATTCTGCTCCCACTCTGCCTGGATAGCGGAAAATCCGCCGACTTGATGTCGACTCAAATAAACCTGGAGCATCTGCCCCAACTGCGCGACCAAGTGATTGCGATCGAATGTCCGTCCCGACTCAAGCCGCAAGGACGTCCACTGCTGATCAACCTCGTCGGTCATCTGCATGTTCACATTGATCCCGACACCCAGAACCACATGGCACACATCAGCAGGATCACCTACCAACTCAAGCAGTATCCCCGCGAGTTTTTTTTGACCAACCAGAACATCGTTGGGCCATTTCAAACCTGCATCTGATACGCCCAGCGCTCGCAAGGTTTGCAACACAGCAAGTCCAACAACAAGACTCAAGCCTTCCAACTGGCGCATGCCACCCTCAATACGCAACACCAGACTGTAATAGATATTTTCCGCGAAAGGACTCGCCCACTTACGCCCACGGCGCCCACGGCCGGACGTCTGCCGCTCGGCGAGCACAAGAAATGGCGCTACCTGACCGCGCTCTATTGCACGCAGCGCCTCGGCGTTAGTGGAGTCAATTGAATCGAAAACCAGAATGGGCCAATCACAAGAAGGCGCCTGCTCTGCTATTGCGACAGAGTCGAGCAGTGTCAACGGCGAGGCCAATTGATAACCACGCCCCCGCACCTTGTGGATGGACAAGCCAAGCTCAGCCTCGAGAAGCTGAAGCTGCTTCCACACAGCACTCCGACTGACACCTAAAGCGGTGCCCAGGGCCTGACCTGAATGGAATCGGCCATCCTTAAGAAGCTTTAACAACGTCAGCATGCAAGTCCCGCCTCACAATGAGGCCCGCATGATAGCCATGCCTTGAGCCGTTGCATAGAAACCGTACCGGGCAGATTTTCTTGCGGGCAAAACAAAACCCCA